>JAFPRF010000355.1 GCA_017400965.1 Lachnospiraceae bacterium | reverse complement strand
GGTGGCTGCCTTACGAACCGACCCCTGGTAAGAAATACGCGGCCGTCTGGGCCTTCCAGGTAAAGCGCGATGACTCTGGCCCCGGCGCGACGACGGACCGCGGCAGGGAATTCGAGGACGAGGACGAGCCCGAAACCGATGACGAGGAGACGCAGGCAGTCGTGGTGATCCAGTGGCGCGTGATCCTGATCCCGCTTGGCCTGGCATTTGCGTTTTTGCTTTTGTTCCTTCTCTTTGACCATCTGATGGTCAAGCGCTGGTTTAAGAGACTTTCGGAGGAAGGCAAGTTTATCGTGACCTGTAAAAAGAGCCTGCGAGCGCTGGAGCTTATGGGCTATCGCTTAGAGCAGGGCGAAACCTTGGAGGAGTTTGCTTTAAGGACCGGCAAGAAGGTGCCGAAAAACTACCTGCGATTCCTTGGGGCGTACGAGCTTTCGGCCTATGCGGGAAAGCCCGTGGACGAACTGCAGCGAAAGCAGGCGCAGGAGGACCTTGATAACCTCATGGAGCGCCTAAAGACGATCAAGGGGAAGTGGTATTTCTGGTACGCTTTCCAGATCGGCCGCATGGAGGCGGGCAAGAAACAAAAGAGTTTTATGGAGTGATGAGATTTGAGATATTACATAGCTGACTGTCATTTCTTCCACGGCGCGCTGAACCACAAGATGGACAGACGCGGGTTTGAGACCGAGGAAGCAATGAATGAATACATGATCGAGAAGTGGAACGCTAAGGTGAAAAAGAAGGACGAGGTCGTGATCCTCGGAGACTTTTCCCTCGGCGGCGTGGAGGAGACCAAGGCGGTACTTGACCGCCTGCAGGGAAAGCTCCATTTGATCCTCGGAAATCATGACCGGGTGATGGAAAATAAGAAGATGGACCTGTCGCGCTTTGTCTGGGTCAAGCGCTACGCGGAGCTCTCGGACAATAACCGCAAGGTGATCCTCTGTCATTATCCCGTCATGTGCTACAACGGGCAGTACCGGCTGGAGAACTCCGGAAAGCCCCATACGTACATGCTCTACGGGCACGTGCATGACACCATGGACCAGAGGCTGATCGAGCAATTCCAGGACATTACAAGACGGACGGTGACCGTGAACGCGGCCGGCGAGACGCAGCAGATCCCCTGCAACATGATCAATTGCTTTTGCAAGTATTCCGATTACGAGCCCCTTTCATTGGATGAGTGGATCGCACTGGACGAAAAGAGAAGGGCCGCTCAAATGCTCGGGAACGGAAATGCCACTTGACAAATGCGAACCATCCCCATATACTTTGGATGGATGGAAACAACAAATCGAAAAATCGGGTATAGAGAAAATGAATGCAGGAGGTGAAAAACATGTTAGAGAAGATTAAGCAGGTGATCGCAGAGCAGCTGGACGTAAACGAGGACGAGATCACGGAGGATACCAACCTTCAGGACGATCTTGGCGCAGATTCCCTCGACGTCGTAGAGCTGATCATGGCGTTTGAGTCTGAGTATGACATCGAGCTTCCCACCGAGGAGCTGGAGAACATCGCAACCGTTAAGGACATCATGGATCTCATGAGAAGAATGGGCGTTGATGCTTAAGGCGCGGCGAGACAGATCAAAAACGAAACTTAAAAGGAGCGAAAGCCACGCGGCGATCGCTCCTTTTTTATTGCCATTTTAACCTTCCGTTTTGTTCGGGCGCAGGTAATAGTTTTGCTGGCCGCCCTGGGTGTAGAGGTTACGGTATTCCGTCGGTGAGCAGCCCTTGTTGCGCTTAAAGGTGCGGTTAAAGGACGAGAGGCTCGAAAAGCCCGCCTGGATCGATACGTCCGTCACCGGGAACTTC
>JAFPRF010000354.1 GCA_017400965.1 Lachnospiraceae bacterium | reverse complement strand
GGTGCCCTTTAAGTTCATGGTGCGCGGCATGAAGTCGATTCTGTTCCTCCTCATGCTGACCGTGCTCTTTAACCTGTTTCTGACGCCGGGTACCCCCGTGATTTCCTTCTGGAAGCTGCAGATCACGCAGGAAGGCACGGCCATGGCAGTATCCATGGCGCTGCGCCTTACGCTCCTTGTGATCGGCTCCTCGCTCATGACCCTGACGACCACGCCCAACAACCTAACCGACGGCATGGAAAAGATGATGGGGTTCCTCAAGGTCTTTAAGGTCCCCGTTCACGAGGTGGCAATGATGATGTCCATCGCGCTTCGCTTTATCCCGATCCTTCTCGAGGAGACGGATAAGATCATGAAGGCGCAGATGGCCCGCGGCGCAGACTTCGAGAGCGGACATTTGATCGCCCGCGCAAAGGCCATGGTACCGCTTTTGGTACCCCTTTTCGTATCGGCCTTCCGGCGCGCCAGCGATCTCGCCATGGCAATGGAAGCAAGGTGCTACCGCGGCGGCGAGGGCAGGACGAAGATGAAACCTCTGAAGTACAAGGGCCGCGATTACGTGGCGTATCTGCTCCTTTTATTTTTCATGATCGTGAGCATCTGGGCTGGGCGATTAAAGCTCCCCATGCTCATGGTAGGCATTGCATCGTAAGTTCAAAAACGGGGGGAACTGGGTATGAGATTTTTCGTATACGTAAGGGATGTAGATGCAGACTGTTATCCGGAAGGGCTCGCGCGGGCCGTGCACTTTGCCTATCTGAGTAGCGACGGGGTGAAGGTTCCCGTGAATAAGAATTACGGCATTTTATTCGCCAAGGGAGAGATTTCGGAGAAGAACACCATCGTTCCCATGGGCGTACGGGAGCCGAAGATTTTCGCGATGGAAGACGGAAAGATCGGCATCTGCGGTGAGCGCGTTTTGGAAAGCGGAGACAGCGATGCGACCAGCGCCGGAAAGCTTCTTTTATGGACGACGGGGGACCTTGTTCATTTCGAAGAACAAGGCTTGGTGGAGGTTTGGACGTTCAGCACGTATGACCTCGCGGAGAGCCTTGAAATCCCTGATACGATCGCGCAGGAGGCAATTTCTTATTGGACGCCCATCCGCGCCGTGGCATGCGAATACGAGGCCGAGATGGAAGTATATAGCGAGGCGGAGCTTGATAACGTACGCGTTACGGTACATTACAACGACGGTTCGACAAGTCAAAAGAAGGTGGCATGGGAGAAGTCGAATCTTGCTTTCGGAACGCCCGGAACCTTAGACGTTCCGGGACGCATCGACCGCCCCTATTTCCAGTTCCCGCTGGCAAAGGGCTACGGAGATCCCGTTGTCTTCCCTTGGGAGGGCAAGTGGTACTATATTTCAACGAATGATAACCTAAATGACATTGGGTTTTACGCGAGGGAAGCGGAAACCCCTTGGGGCCTTTTCACGGAAGGCGTGACAGAGATCTAATCCTGCCCTTTGATCCGTCCCGCGGTCTGGAGCAGACCTTCTGGGCACCCGAATTTCACGTGATCGGCGGGGAATTGTACATCCTCTTCGCGGTCAGCGGCCATGCCTGGGGCCCGCAGTGTCATATGATGAAGCTCAAAAAGGGCGGAAGCATCATTGATGCGAACGCATGGGAGGATCCGATCCGCGTGGTAAAAAAGGACGGAACGCCGCTGGCGCAGGGGCCCATCACGCTGGACATGACCTATGTCAAGGCAAAGAGCGGCTCTTACGTGATCTGGTCCTACAGAGAGCATCTGATGTCGCCGATGGATAGCGGCTCCATGCTCTTTATTGCCTCCATAGACGAAGAAAAGCCTTGGGTGCTGACAAGTGAGCCTACGCTGCTGACAAGGCCCTTATATGGCTGGGAAAACGTTTCTGGCACCATCAATAACGAGGGCCCCTACGCATTCGTCAAGGATGGCAAGGTTTACGTAACCTACTCTGGAGGCGCGGCGAATGGCTACACCTACGCGCTGGGGCTCCTCACCGCGGACGAGAACGCCGATTTGACGAAGCTTGTTAGCTGGCACAAGAGCATCACCCCCGTCCTCACCTTTTATTCCGTGGAAGGAGAGTACGGCCCCGGACACAATTCCTTCTTTAAGCTCGGCGATGACCTCATGATCGCTTACCACGGCGAGACGGACTTACATGACCACCTGCGCTGCGACGGCATCCGCCGCGTGCACTTCCGCGCAAACGGCGAACCTTACTTCCAAATGTCCGCTCAGGAAGACCTCCCCGACGAACTCGCGGAGATTCAGGTGAAAGTTGTGGTGAAATAACATGGAAAATACTACCAAGCGAATCCGG
>JAFPRF010000353.1 GCA_017400965.1 Lachnospiraceae bacterium | reverse complement strand
GAGATACCGGAAATTGCCAGGATCATCGCCGTCGCAGATGCTTACGACGCAATGACCTCGAAGAGAAGCTATCGTGATCCGATCCCGCAGCAGCACGTAAGGGAGGAGATCGTGAAGGGGACGGGCACGCAGTTCGATCCCGTATATGCTCGTCTGATGCTGCATCTCATTGATGAGGACCTAGAGTACGAGCTGAGTGAGCGCGAAGAGGCCAAAGAGCTGGATGAAAGAGACGAATTCCTTGTTGGCGAATTCCGAAGTGAAGTAGCGGCTGGTATCTTACTTACTCCATGCATGATGACGCTGCACTTGACTGTGAGTGCCTGCGATAAAAAGATGGGTAAGAAGCCAGAGGCGGCGCTGCTTTTCTTTGATTCGCTGGACGGCTGCGCCCATGCTGAAGAGAAGAAGCAAAAGGATCTGAACTACTTTGAATATGGTACGGCGTGGCTTGACGGACGATCTGAAACGATCGGTGCGAGAAAGATGGAGACTCGCGTTCTGGAAAATGGCGGCAGAGATTCCTTGGGAGAGAGCGACTATGTGGTGGAAGCCTTAAGGATCAAGGATCACGCCTTGATCCGCGTGATCTCGAAGAAGCAAACCATCGAAGTGATCATGGCGTTGCCCGACAGGTCGAGATACCTTTACTTGGGACTGACGGGTGAGAATTGTCACTTCCGACATATTGACGTTGTCAAGACGGAGGAGAAATCCCCCGAAGATGCCATACCCAGGATCACGGAGGAGATCAGTTACGTCAATGGTCCGGTGGGAGACATGCCGAATGTGCAGGTGGATGATTACCGCACCGCGCATTCTGAGGGCATTCGGATCGTGGATGGACTGCGGGTTTCGTTCCATGCAAAGTGTCTTCCGACGGCCCGCCTTGTATGGCACTGCCCGTTCATCGACGTATTTTGCTCGGACGACGGCGTCGTAAATGGCGATTCCTATCGCGATCTCGCCTTCATGCGTTTTGACGGTGAGTTTTGGGAGTGTGATCCGAACTGTTCGGCGAGGTTAAACGTAAAGAAGACGGATGAATTTGCGGGATGGGATGCCTGGAAGCAGTTCAACATGGACGGATATGACGCCACCGTGACGTTCCGCGTGAAGGACAATGAGATCACCATCATGACGGAGAATGCAGGCATCTGCATCCAAAATACCGCGATCATGACGGACATTAACAAGACGATCTATGCGGCAATTACCGGCGACCAGGTGGCGATCACGAACATTAGGATTAAATGACAAGGAGAAAAACATGGAGATCAATCAGGTCTATAACAGAGAGCTAAAGGAGTACTTTGTCAATACGGCGATTGGCGTTTTGATGCAAAATAACCTGATCACGAATGAGGAGCTTAGGGGCCTTAGCATCACCATGGGCTACCTGTTCTCCACGGAGGAGAGACAGATCGAAGGGCTTTTCAACATTAGCTGCGCAGGAAAGGATTTCTATTTCGCTGCGCAAAAGGGGAAGCTCATGATGGTGAGCATCAATCAGGAAATGTTTGAACAGACGATCGAGCACATGAAGGAGTATCACCCTTGCATTCTGAGCGAGGAGCTTCCGGAGACGCCCATGCAAAAGAAGCGCCGTGAGAAGAACAATAAGCTTGTGGCGAAAAAGAAGATCGCAGTAGCCGAGAAGCTGATGACCTACTGGAACGATGACCAGGTGGAGCTTAAGAGCGTGGAGGCCATTTGTAAAAGGGCCATCGCCTGCTTCTTAGTGATCCAGATTGCCTGCGACATCGCAAACAACAATTATGAGGAAGGGCTGAATTACTTTAAGCCAATGATCGAGCAATTCGGCGTCATGGACCAGCTGAACGAAAAGGAGAGAAGGATCATCGACGGTTCCTATTCGATGCAGGATGCCATCGACATGGACTGGGCGTACGAGGCCTATTGGGCGCTCTGCTGGTGCTTGGGGCTTGTTCGTGACATCTCCGACGGCAGCGACGTCTGCGACTGTCAGAAGGCGATCGGCATCGTCATGAGTTGCAAGTCCGTCGCTGACCTCGTAAAGAAGAGCAAGCTCCGCAAGAAGGAAGAGATTTTGGACATGCTGGATTTGTACCTTAGATACAATTGGGCCATCAACGATGCGAAGGTGAACCCGCAAGCCTCCATCGGCAAACTCAACCCCTCCACCGTTATCGAAAGAAGACGCGGTCTCGAGTGGGTAGTGAGCGACGTGGAGGATTGGTACGAGATCTCCATGCGGGCGTGACGTTGCAGAACTCGAATAAATTGTAGTAGATAGGAGAACGGGATATGCCAAATTTGATCATGCGTTTTAAGGACGGAAAACCAAAGGCGCTTACGCTGAGCTATGATGACGGGGTAGAGCAGGACGAAAAGCTCATTGATATCGCCGAAAAATATGGACTTAAGGGAACGTTTAACATCAACAGCGGATGCTTTCCGGCAGATGACATAGTGTATGCTCCGGGGACAATCCACCGGCGCATGCCGCAAAAGAGGCTGATGGAGGCATATGCCAAGAGTAGCTGGGAAATCGCTGCGCACGCATATACGCATGCTTCCCTTGTAGGCCTTCCGGTATATGTCGCAACGGATGAAATACTCCGCGACAGAAAGGAACTCGAAAAGCTGTTTCATACCGTGATTCGTGGATTCGCCTATCCTTACGGCGCATACGATGACAGAAGCGTGGAAATCTTGAAAAACTGCGGAATATGTTACGCCAGGACCGTGCGTTCCACGCGAGATTTCAGCGTTCCGCAGGATTGGCTAAGACTCCCTGCCACGTGTCATCACAACGACCCGGAACTCATGAAGCTAGCTGAAAGATTTGTTAACATGGAGAATAGCAGAACACCCCTGCTTTTCTATTTATGGGGACATAGCTACGAATTTGAGGTTCAGAACAATTGGGAAGTCATCGAAGAATTTGCAAAGACCGTCAGTGGCAAGGCAGATATTTGGTATGCAACAAACATTGAGATCTATGATTACTGCCATGCATTCAGTCAATTGATCTTTGATACGGAAATGACGACGTGCATCAACCCCACCGCAAGTGATCTTTGGTTTTCTTATGGTGACAAAGAAGTACACGTACCGGCCGGCAAGGTCTGGAAAAGGACAAAATAAAAGCATCGAAGAGAAGAATTGGGATTGTCCGAGAGGAGATTTTTTGGTATAATATAAGCATCCTTTGGAGACGCACGTGGGAGCCTTATATGGAGTTTATTCTGATTCTGATCATTGTCGTCATATTTGCCAGCGTGCTGACAGGGAACCTCGGTTACGTTCTCTTTGGCATGGCTGGCTTTTTGCTACTCACCTCAGGGCTGATGGTGCTGATCTTTCTGCCGTGCGTGGCGTTACTCCTCACGTCTAAATGGAAGGAAGCGAAGTTCGTTGGGCTTGATCTTCCGCGGGAGAACGCAAAGTGGCAGGTAGCGTATTATCTCGTGGACGGTGAGGAGGTGCCCTGCATCTTTCCGGAGGAGGGCGTCTTTCGCGACAGGTTCTACCGCGAGGACAAGGTCTACCACGTGCTTTGGAACAAAAGGCTCGGAAGGGTGTTTGATCGCTTTTCCATTGCCACCTGCATTCTTGGACTGACCTTTGGACTGTTACTTGGAAGTTACATGCTCTTTTTATACTACTAATACAAGGAGGGCCTGCGCATGAACAAAAAGAAAGAAATGACTATTGGACTGATCATGGCCGTTATCATGTCGATCGCCATGGGCATCGTTGCAACAGTTGTGATCTTTAATGATCCGAAAACGCAAACGCCTCCCTTCCCGATCTTTTGCTTGCTCAACATCGTTGAGTCCGTAGTGGTCGGCGTGATCGTGGCACTGGTGATCCCGCTGGGTAAGCTGGGCATGGCAATTTGCAAAAAGGCAAAAGCAACGCCGCCTTCGCTTAAGTTTAATTTGCTGAACTGCATTCCGATGACGCTGGGAAATGCGCTGATCGTAAGCGCCGTCGTGAGTTTTATCGGCATCCTGCAGGCCTATTCGAAGATCCCTGAGCAGGCGAGAGCGCCTTTGTTTGCCATGTGGTTTGGCAGCTGGGCACCACTCCTGTTACCTGGTATTTTGATCAGCTACGTGCTCGCGGTATTGATCTCGCCCATTGTCGTAAAGCTGGTGATGGGAAAGCCGGGCGGACCCGCAGGCCCGAGAGGGAATTGATCTAAAGAAAATGAATTATGAGATGAGGGGACAACATGAAGTCTAGGAATTTATACGTTCGTTTTGGGGCCGTGGCACTGATGATGGCGCTTGCGTTGGCGGGGTGTGACGGAAGCGGAGCAAAGGAACCTACGGAGACTGCCGTGAGCACGGAGAGTTCGTCTGAAGCGGGAACGCAGGAATCTCAGACGGAGGAATCGGGCTCTGGTGCGGCAACGAAGGAGAGCACGGTAGAGCCCAAGGAGACGGCAACGCCTGCGCCCACGCCTTCCGCAGAGGAGGTATACGAAGATATGGTGGTTAGATCGTTAAATTACGCTGGAAATAATTATCGCCTCAAGAAGGTGATGGAAAAGATGCGCGCAGGTGAAAAGGTGCGCATCGGCATCCTTGGCGGGTCCGTGACGGAGGGCGCCGGCGCAGGGAGCAATGACAAGGGCTATGCCTATCAGTTCGTAGAGGAGTTTGGAAAAACCTACGGCGTAAACCCAGACGAGCAGATCATTTACGTGAACGCGGGCCTTTCCGGAACGCCTTCGGTTTTGGGACTCATGCGCTATCAGCAGGACATTTTGGATCCCTTGGGTGAGGCGCCAGACCTTTTGATCATTGAGTTCGCCGTAAACGACTGGCAGGAGGCGACAAGCGGCAGGGCGTACGAGAGCCTTGTGTACGAAGCACTGAAGGCCAAGGAGGACGCGGCCGTGATCTGCCTTTGTTCCGTGGCAAAGACGGCCTGGAACACGCAGGACGTTTACCTTCCCATCGTGAAGGCCTACCAAATCCCGCTAGTGAGCCTGAAGGACGCCGTGTTTGAGAATAACAATAAGACAAGGGTAAGTGCCACCACTTACTTTATGGATGATTATCATCCGAAGCTCTACGGGCACAAGCTCATGAAGGACTGTCTGATGAACCTGTTCGCAAGGGCGGACGAGGAGGCGGCGGACGAGCCGGCGGAGATCCCCGAGGCGGCTGTTAAGGGACGTGATTTCATAGGCATGAAGCAGATCGATTCCTCGAGCAAGGTCAAGAACTTAAAGACCGGAAACTTCGGGGAGACGGATGACAAGGTCGTACAGGAATATTTCACGAAGAAGGCTTCCTTCCCGAACAACTTCCATCACCCGGCGGAGAGCGCTAACCAGCCCTTCACCTTGAAACTAAAGTGCAAGAAGATCATCATCAATTACAAAACCGCAAACGACAAGAACTTCGGCAAGGCGGACTTTTATATTGACGGAAAGCTCGTAGCGTCCGCGGACGGATTTAGCAGCGGCGGTTGGAACAACTGCAACGTGCTCATGATCCTCGACGACGCGCAGGCCGCAACCCATACCTTAGAGGTTAGCATGAACGACGAGAGTAAGGATAAGGCCTTTACCATTTTGTCGATCAGCTACGTAGAATAAAACCATTTTTACTTGGCACCCTGAAAAAACAGGGTGCCAAATTTTTTTTTGAAATATCTATTGACAAACAATATTATACGATGTATAGTATCGATAACGAGCAATAATATACGCCATATAATATTGTTCGAGAATATAATATCGAGACAAATAAAGGATCTATAATGGAGTATCAAATGAAATTAGAATAGGAAATAAGGGGTGATAAGATGGTTTTTAATACGGGTGCAGCGCTGCTGGACGCCATCGTCCTGGCAGTCGTGAGCAGGGATCCTGACGGTACCTATGGTTATAAGATCACGCAGGAGGTCCGACAGGTGATTGAGTTGTCCGAATCGACTTTGTATCCGGTGCTGCGAAGGCTTCAAAAGGATGAATGCCTCGAGGTCTACGATAGGGAGTGTTCGGGAAGAAACAGAAGATACTACAAGGTGACCAGCCAGGGCTGGGCACAGCTCAGGCTCTACGAAAGTGAGTGGAGACAATACGCTGACAAGATCACGAGCCTGTTTGAAGGGGGAAGAGTGAATGAATAAGGTTGGATTTATGAGCCAGCTGGAGAGCCTGCTGAGCGACGTACCGACAGCTGAGCGGGAAGAGGCGCTGCAATATTATAACGATTATTTTGAGGACGCGGGTGAGGAGAACGAGGCCGACGTGATCGCTTCCCTGGGAAGCCCGAAGACCATCGCGGAGAACATCAAGGCGGAGCTGAAGGGCGAGGCCATTCCCACCAGCGCAAACGCGGGAGATCATGCCGTATCCAAATACGGACAGATCGTACCGGCCGGAGAGCTTCGGGATGAGACGCCGAAGAGAGAGCAGACCCGCTTTGGCGGAGCGGGTGGTGCCGGAGGATTCGGTGGCTTTGGAGGATTCGGCGGAGCAGGCGGAGCCGGAGGCGCAGGTGGCGCTGGCGCGGCAGCAGGCATAGCCGGTAAGGCGGGCATGACCCTGAAGGAGTTCTTTATGGCCCTTCCCCTTTGGGCGAAGATCGGACTGGGCATCCTTCTCATAGCGATCATACCTGGCGTGATCGGGGGCATCTTTGGCTTCATCGGATCGGTCTTTACAGCCATTTCTGGTTTGCTCGTTGCATGGTTTGGTTTGATCATCGGCTTTGGGGCTGCTGCCTTTGCTCTGATCGTTGCAGCCATCGCAGTTGTGATCGTCGGAGCGCTCTGTTGCCCGGCGAATCCCCTCGTGTTCTGCATGGTACTGGGCGCAGGCCTCGTTTGCGGAAGCTTTGGCGTGTTCTTCCTCATGCTGACCGTTTGGATGTGCGGCAAGGCAACGCCTGCAATCCTGAATGGCGCAAAGAAAGCATGCATTTTCTGCATCGACGCCGTAAAGAAACTCATCGCAAAGATTTAAGGCCCTTCGGGGAGTTAGGAGATAAACATGAAAAGCTTTATGAAAACCTGTAGCATTATCGCATTATTCTTATTGGGTGCGGGCGTGGCGTTCTTTATCGCAGGCTGCGCACTGGGCGGCGCTGATCAGGTATCCAGCGTCGTGAACGACGTAACGGGCGGCAAGGTCAATTTTAACGTTGGTGAATCCGGCGACTGGGACTTCAACATCGGCGGCGTATCCTCCGATGACGTCAAGAACGCAATTGCCGGCATCATGGACAACAAGATCTACAACATCGACGACTTTGGCAGCATCTATGACAGTTCGCAGAAGATCCATGACGGCGACGTGGACAAGTTCTGCATTCCTTCGGATGGCATCGAAGACCTGAAGATGGACATCGGTGCATGCGAGCTCACCATTCTTGCTTCCGACGATGAGAATTTCTGGGTGGAAGCAAAGAACGTACAAAAGCTTCAGGCATTCGCTGGCGGAGATACTCTTCGCATCATCAACACGAGCAAGGAGAAGAAGATCACTGGTCTTGACATTCGCAAGACAAAGATCTACCTCTACGTGCCTAGTGACTTCGTTTTCGAAAAGGCTGAGATCGAACTCGGCGCAGGCATCATCCAAGGCGACGCCTTCGCAGCAAAGAAGGCAGAGATCAAGATCGGCGCTGGAGATTTTGAAGTAAAGAACATTGACAGCGATGAAGTCAAGATCGAAGTTGGCGCTGGTAACGTGGACCTCGACGATGTCAGCATCGGAAAGCTCGAGTGCAAGGTCGGTGCAGGCAACGCCTCCGTGGAAGGCACCCTGCATAACGACGTCAAGGTTGAATGTGCCCTTGGCAACGTAAACCTTGAACTCAAGAACAACTACAACGACTTCGACTACAAGGTACAATGCGCTGCTGGCAACGTCAACCTCAACGGCAAGCAGTACAGCGGCCTATCCAAAGAAGAGAAGATCGACAACGACGCCAAGAACGACATGAAATTGGAATGCTCAATGGGCAACATCAATGTAAGTTTTAAGTAAAGCTTTACAGTAACGTAAGTGCCAAACAGACAAAGTCCCCCCGGGAACAATTAGCCGGCAGCACTTAGCAAACCGAGGACCGAAAAGACATGAGTCGAGATTTATAATCGAGCGAATGTCTTTGAATGAGGGCCGAAGGTGAGCTTAGTGCAGTCCGAGCCGTTCCCAGGGGGACTTTGGACTGTTTGGCACGTAGGGTAGCTTTATTCTTCAGGGTTTACCTGGATGAACAGCCCAGACTTCTTGAGGGCGGGGCGGAGTGCCAGGTAAAAGATCGTGGCGCAGATGACCGCTACGATGGCGTTGACGAACGTTGTCAGTGCTGCCATCTTTGCGAAGACTGACGCGATCTGCTGCGGGATGCCGAGGATGTAAATCTTGTAGAAGTAGCCCACGGTCGGGTCCGCCACAATGTTGAAGCCCATGCCGCAGATGCAGGCCAGAACCGTAACTCCGGTCACGTACTTCTTCGAAGAATGCGCCTTGTCCAGCTTGAAGATCTTGTGTGCCACGAGACCAACGATGAGACCGATCATCAGCTTCAGGATAAACGTCTTCGGAGCACTGGTCACGTAAGAAGTGGTTAAGTCGCCGATCGTCATGCCAACGGCGCCTGCGAGACCGCCGAGATATCCGCCGAGAAGGAGCGCTGCGAGAACGCAGAACACGTTGCCCAAGTGGAAGGCCGTTTTCTCCGTTCCTACGGGAATGTCGATCTTAAAGAAGGCGAAACCAATGTAGCATAGCGCCGCCATGAGACCTGCCATTGCGAGACGCTTTACGTCAGTCTGTGCAGCAGGATGCACGCCGATGAAGGCATTGTAAAGCCCCTTTAACAAGAATGCGAATGCAAGGAACAGTGCGGTCAATGCAAAGGAGTAAGGACGTTCCAAACGAAGCTTTTCCTCGGACAGGGCGCTTTGCGTTTTCTTCAGGGTCTCAATGTTTCCTTCGATCTTTCCTTCCTCAATCTTCTTGATCTGCGACTTCACGTCGTCAATTTCATATCCAACGTACTTCGCTTTCTGATAGGAATCGTCACGCGCATAAATGACGAGGGCGAGACTTGCAATGAACAGTGCGAGGCCAGTGATCAAAAGGCGAAAGCCCTTTACGCGTTTTGCTTTGTTTTCTGTAGTTTTGTTTTCCGTACTCATGATGTTTTTCCTCTTTTCTTTCTGACTGATGAGTTGTCTATTTGGTGATGGCCTGGATCAGCCAAGGCAGTTCTGCCTCAAAATTCACTGCATAATTTACGTGTTCCGGATCCTCGTAGGTGTTCTTGATACAGGCTCTTACGTAATCCGCTGCAAGCTTTAGCGCATCAAAGGTGCCAAGGCCTCTCGTGATGCCGCCGACAAAGGTGCTTGCGAAAATGTCGCCCGTGCCATGTGAGCGGTAGGGGATCTTTGGATTGCCGTACTCGAAGAATTCCTTCTTTGCGACGTCCAGTCCCATGAATCCAAAGCTTCCGTCCTTGAGCGTGACGCCCGTGATCACGATCGTTCCCGCACCGAGCTTGGAAAGACCCTCCAAAAGTTTTTTCGTAACTGCCGGGTCCGCATCCTCGCCGGGATATTCTACGCCGAGCATCAGCGCTGCCTCGGAAAGGTTCGGCAGGATGACGTCTGCATGGCTACAAAGCTTTGCCATCTTTTCGGGGAAGTGCTCGTCAAAGCCAGAGTAGAGCTTTCCGTTGTCCGCCATGACGGGGTCGATGACCACCTTCGTATCGCTGTTTTTGAATGCCTTGATATAATCCTCCACGAGGGCGATCTGCCGCTCGCTTCCTAAGTATCCCGTATAGATGGCCTGAAACCCAAAGCCTTCTTTTTGCCAATGGTCCTTGATCGGTTCCATGTCGTCTGTCAGGTCCCGGAAGGTCACGCCCTGGAACTGCGTGTGAGTGGACAGGATCGCGGTCGGTACGATCGCCGTCTCAATGCCCATGGCGGAGATGATGGGAAGCGCCACCGTCAGGGAACACTTTCCGATGCAGGAGATATCTTGTATTGTGACAATTCTTTTCATGGTGTTTCTCCTTTTTTCTTCATGCTTGTCAGTATAAAACAGATGTGGTATTATAAATAGTACCATTTTAAGAAAGAATGATAAGACCAGATGGAGGAAACATGCTGACTTATGATTTAGAAAAGCGGGGAAAACATCCGATTTACGAATACCTATATCTCTGCATCCGAAACGATATTTTAAAGGGAACGATCAAGGCGGGAGAGAAGCTCCCGTCGAAGCGTGAGATGGCGAGAACGCTGGACGTAGCACTGATCACCGTGGAGAATGCCTATGCGCAGCTCGCGATCGAGGGCTATGTCACGGCAAAGGAAAAGAGCGGCTACTTTGTAAGCGCGGGCATGGGAGAGAGCGGGCTCCCCGCGGAGGACGAAGAGAGAGCCTCGCAGAGCAGTGCCCAAAAGAACGAGAAGACGCGTAAGGAGTGGCTTGTGGACTTTTCCTCGGGGGAGCTTAGGCGCGATGCCTTCCCCTTTAGTACCTGGGCGAAGCTGGCGCGGCGCGTCATGAATGACCGGGAGGAAGCGTTTTTGACAAAGCCAGAGAGTAAGGGCGTACCGGAGCTGCGGGAGGCGATCGCAGTGTATCTGCGAAAGGCGAAGGGCATCTCCGTTGACGAAAACCAGATCATTGTCGGTCCTGGCACGGAGTATCTTCATCATATTTTATTGCAGCTCCTTGGAAGGAGCAGGATCGTCGCCGTGGAGGATCCAGGTT
>JAFPRF010000352.1 GCA_017400965.1 Lachnospiraceae bacterium | reverse complement strand
GTTCCTTTGCAACAGACAAAAGACGGCATTTTACCTGTTAATGATGCCGGGCGGAAAGAAGTTTAAGACCAAGGAATTATCCGCACAGATCAACTCTTCGAGACTTTCTTTCGCAGAGCCGGAGGACATGCTAAAGTACCTCGACATCGAGCCGGGGTCCGTCAGCATCATGGGCCTTATGAATGACAAAGATCACGCCGTACAGCTCTTGATCGATGAAGACGTGCTAAAGGATGAGTATCTCGGCTGCCACCCCTGCGTCAACACATCCAGCCTAAAGATGCGCACGGATGACGTGATTCAGAAATTTCTGCCCGCAGTTGGGCATGATTATAAAACCGTTCATTTGGTAGGAGAGGATTAGAACATGGAATCTATTTTGATAAAAGATACGTCAAGAGAAGAAAGAGAACGCATTGTTGCACAGTCCTTAGGAATTACGGAAGGGTATTGCGACGGTTGCATGGCGGGTCTAGCAGACATGTATCAGGATTATATCGACGGGAAGCGGGAGATCAAAGAGATCAACATGTCCTTTAAGGCGCGTTATGAATCTGGCTCCGAGGGGCCGGAAAAGATGGATTGCGGGTATGTACGCTAAATTGTGAAGTTTTTTAAATTTTGCTTGCATTCGTGCATGGGATGTGATAATATATCATTCGTCGGCAACGATAAAGGGGAATAGTACAGCGGTAGTGCGGCGGTCTCCAAAACCGTTAACGGGAGTTCGATCCTCTCTTCCCCTGCTCACGAATCGTAGCGGAAAGCTTTAGGAAAAAGGCTTTCCGCTATTTTTTTGCTGTCTTGTATTTGGGGATACTTGGTTCCCCCTGAGGAAACCCTGATTTTGTGCTATAATATATCTGTTTTAAACTCAGACTGATAATCAGGAGGTGGGTTATGAGGAACATATCGTTAGAAGACTATCTGCTCGAAAATGGTTTGCTGACGCGTGCGCAGATAGAGGAAATAAAGCCCCTCGTGGATGAGGGCAAAGGGATCACGACGGACAAGATTCTCGCTGAGCGCGGTTTGGTGTCTGAGGCTATGATCGTTCGTGCAAAATCGAGCTTAAAAGGTTATGAGATCGTGAACGTGGACGAAGCGGAGTACGATCCGAATGTCGTTAAACTCCTTACAAGGGAGCAGGCGCTGAAATACCATTGCATTCCTGTGAAATATGATGAATTTAATCCCAATCTGCTGATGGTGGTCATGGAAGATCCTGAAAGTTGGGTGGCGAATGATGATCTGCGATTGATCACGGGACTTGAAATCATTTCCTACATTGGCGAGCCTAGTGCCATCCTGAAAAAGATCGAGGAGCTCTATCCTGATCCGAATCTGAAGACCGTGCAGGCAGAGCCGAAGAAGAAAGCCATTCCGACGGTGAGCGCAAATGGCATGGAACGCTATGACGTCAGCGAGGAGTGGGCACATTCCGGCATCATCAAGGCTGGCAATTTCTACTACCTTGGTTACTGCGTTGGCAATGTTGGCGGAACGATCGAAGAGCAGATCAACGGCGCTTTTGATCACATGGAAAAGCGCCTAGCCATGGTTGGCCTAACCCTGGAGAACGTGATCCAGATGGACTGCCTCTTTAGGGACGTATGGAACATTCCCGTGATGGAAGCGATCATTAAGAAGCGCTTCAACGGAAAGTACCCCGTGCGCAAGTCCATTCAGACGAACTTTGCACATGTTGGCGGGCCGAACGGTCTGCTGTTCCAGGTAGACGGCGTGGCATACGCGGAAAAATAGACGGACGTTTGGAGGTGCTTTGTGAAAAAGCATGGAAATACCAAAAGAGTGATCACCTTCTTATTGATGGTGGCATTCGTTTTGAGCGTTGCGATGCCCATGAAGGCATTTGCACAGGAAAAAGAGAAAAAAGTCGTGCGCGTCGGCTGGCATGAGGCGCCGTACTTCATAACGGATGAAAACGGAAGACTCTCCGGCTATTCCTACGAGTACCAACGCAAGGTGGCGGCCTACACTGGTTGGGAATACGAGTACGTGGAGGGCATGTGGTCAGACCTTTTGGTGATGCTGAAAAATGGAGAGATCGACCTGCTCAGCGACGTATCCTATACGGAAGATCGCGCGAATTACATGTTATATGCTTCGCTCCCGATGGGCACGGAGGCCTACTATGTTTTCGTGGCACCTGATAACAAGGAGATCACTGCGGAAAACATTTCTGCGCTCAATGGGAAAAAGGTCGGCATCACAAAGGGCACGATCCAAATGGGCCTGTTCAAAAACTGGGCGAAATCCCATGACATCAGCGTTGAGATCGTTGAGATGAACGTGGTGGATGATGAGGCACTGAGTCTTCTTGGAAAGAAATATGATGCCTTTGTGACCATGGACGTATACGGGTCACCCGACACGGCAATTCCCATTGCGAAGATCGGGTCCTCGGACTTTTACTTTGCGGTCAGTAAGAATCGTCCGGACCTTTTGAATGAGCTGGACTCGGCGCTGAATCGAATTCAGGATGAAGACAAATACTATGACCAGCAGCTCCATGATAAATACTTGAGAGTGGCAGAAACCGACAAGTATCTAAGCGTGGCTGAAAAAGAGTGGATCGCTAAGCATGGTACGATCAAGGTAGGTTATCAGGACAATTATCTGGCGTTTTGCGCAAAGGATAAGGAAACGGGAGAGCTTACGGGTGCGCTAAAGGATTATCTAGACTATGCATCCACGGCCTTTGAAAACGGGAAGGTAGATTTCGAAACGATCGCATTTAGGAACACGGAAGAAGCTCTGGATGCACTGAAAAAGGGTGAGATCGATTGCGTTTTCCCGGCGAACTTCACGGCGTTTGACGCGGAAAGGATGGAACTTCTCATGACGCCGCCGCTGATGCGCTCGGAGATGGACGCCGTGGTACGTGCCTCGGAGCAAAAGGAGTTCCTTCGTAAGGATAGCATCGTTGTTGCGGTGAATGAAGGCAATACCAACTACGATTTGTTCCTGGCGGAGAATTACCCGACCTGGCAGAGAGCTTACTTTAAGGATACGCCGACTGGACTTGACGCGGTGGCGAAGGGTGACGCGGACTGCGTGATCATCAGTAACTATCGCTACAGTAACATTTCCAAACAGTGTGAAAAGCTCCGTCTGACTACGGTTTATACTGGCGTGGACATGGATTACTACTTTGCGGTAAACGAGGGCGAAGCGACCCTCTATTCCATCTTGTCGCGCGTGACGGGCGTTGTACCTGAAGCGGTCGTTCACACGGCGCTGACCTATTACTCGACGGAGGACGTTAAGACGGACCTCGGTGAGCTCATCAAGGAAAACCTGTTCATTGTCATGACGGTGGTTTCGGCTATTTTGCTCATCATTCTGATCCTACTTCTTCGAAGCATTCGCGCGAGAAAGAAGATTGCGGAAGAGGAGCAGTTACTAAGAGACCTCAACCGCCGCGTGTACGTGGACGCGCTGACCTCCGTGCGAAACAAGGGCGCCTTTACCGACTATCTTGAAAAGCTGCAGGAGCGCGTGGCGCAGGGCGAGGTTACAAGGCTTGGCATTGGAATCTTCGACTGCAATGACTTAAAGAAGGTAAACGACCAGTGCGGACATGACAAGGGAGACATCTACCTAAAGAACGCTTGTCAGCTGATCTGCAAGACCTTTGACCACAGTCCCGTCTTCCGCATCGGCGGAGATGAATTTGCCGTTTTTCTGACCGGCAGCGATTATGAAAACAGGGAAGAATTGATCCGTACGTTTGAAGAAAAAAGTGCGCAGCATTGCTTAACCGCGCACGAGAAGTGGGAAGAGACGAGCATTGCTCATGGTATTGCCATTTATGATCCGAAGATTGACGCTACCATCAGAGAGACGGCGAAGCGCGCGGATCAGCTCATGTACGAGAATAAGCGAAAAATGAAGGCTTATGCCAACGGGGACGGTTCTTTTTGACTCATTGGTTTATTGCCATAGGCGCTTAATGCCTTTTCGTAAAACGACCGTACGTTATCCTTGCAGGATTTCGGCGATAGGATGATCGCATCTGCACCGAAGCGTTGGAAATAATCCTCGAGCTGGCGCGCGGGCCAATCGAAGTAATACGTGTTTCCTTCCTTGCGAAGGACGTCAGGCCGGTTTTTCACGATCACCTGGAATTTCTGAATCCCGCGCTCCGTCAGCTGCACCTTCGCCGACACGTTTTTCGATGCGGACTGGGGATTGCGCATGGCAATCTCCTGAAGCTTTGCCTGCGTATCCGCATTGGGCTGGTAGGTCTCGGAAGAAACGAATAACGCGTGGATGCGTGAGATGCGGAAGGTGCGAAGAAGGCGGTGGTGCGTGTCCGTGCAAAGCAGATAATTGCATTGTTCTTCCTTGGAAGCAGCGATGATATATGGTTCAATTTCAAAAACAAGGTCAGGGGCCGTGGCAGAGGAGAATGTCACGACCCTTTTCTTTTGGATGGCCGCCTGCAGATCTTCAAAGATTTCACGGAAGACGATGCGCTCGCGATTATGTCGCCCGATGGAAAGGTAGGACGCAAAAAGGTCGCCCACGTATTGCGACAGGGACTTCTCTGTTAAGAGATTATTTTCGATCGTGCGCATTACCTCCAAAGAGCGGCCGCTGACGGTCAGCGTTACGGCGCTGCTTTTCTCAGAGGAATACTCATCGCTTTTCATGTAGGTATTGATGATTTTATCCGCGATCATCTCTGCATCCTTTTTCGAGATGGAAGGGAAGGCCTCAAGGTCCGTACGGATCGTGCGCAGCAAGCTCTCCTTCTTCTCGCGGTATTCATCAAAGTAATTAACAAGGAGCTCCTTTAAGAACGCATTGAGGTTCACGGAGCCGTCTTTTTTTGCAAATTCAAACAGTTCCGCGTCATTCATCAGTCTCGTTCTCATGTCTTCCGGTACGTAAATTTTGTATTTTTCCGTCATGATTTCCTCCTAATTGGGGTCGTGCTATATTTGAATACTATCATATTTTACTAAAATATGCAAGTAAAATGGGGCCATCATAAACGCTAATTCTAGTTCTTTACGGCTCCTATATTTCGCGTTATGATAGGCATCAGAAAAGCACACACAGCAATGATTTAGTTATCCCGTTAAGATAAACGACAAAGGTGCTTTGAAAGGCAAAGACACATACAGCAATCGAAATTGGTTGGATGGCTCATTGGGTAAGCGCCCTGTTTCAGGCAGGGAATTCGCGGGTTCGAATCCCGCTCCTTAAAAATGCGGTGTCTTGTTAAGCCGAATTAGAAACACGGATGGGAGGTATGACAGATGTTTCTGGATTTACTGAAGAGAGAAGAGAATAAGACCTATACGGAAAACGGCGCGTTAACGAACAGAAGCACTCTGTCGAAGTGCCTTGATCTGTTCGCAACGATCGGTGCCCTGCGTAATGCGCAGGAGACCGACATCGTGACCAGATTCTTCCAGGCGTACGCAGAGGACCGTGATCTCGCCATGAAGACATTGTTCTTCGCGAGGGACGTGCGCGGCGGCCTGGGCGAGAGAAGGGTGTTCAGAACGATCCTGACCTGGCTTGCCATAAACGAGCCCGCGTCGGTTCTAAGGAACATCGAGTTTATTTCGGAGTTTGGCCGATACGACGACCTGCTTGCACTCATGGGTACGCCCTGTGAGGCAGACGCGATGAACGTGATCCGCGTACAGCTTCGCTATGACATGGAAGGCCTTCAGAAGGATGCACCCGTATCCCTTCTGGCAAAGTGGCTGCCCTCCGTGAACGCCAGCAATAAGGAAACCGTGGCGAACGCGAAGAAGATCGCAAGAGCGCTTTCCATGAGCGACGCACAGTACAGAAAGACCGTGTCCGCGCTGCGCGCGCATATCGAGATCCTTGAGAATAACCTTCGCGAGAAGGATTACACCTTTGACTACGAGAAGCAGCCCTCCAAGGCGCTGTACAAGTACAGACAGGCGTTCCAAAATCATGACGCGGAAAGATACTGCGCGTTCTTAAATAGGGCGCTAGAGCACCCCTCCGTCATGAACACGAAGACGCTGACGCCTTACGACGTGATCGCACCCATCGTAGGCCGCGTGGAAAGACGCGCGGAGATCAGTGAGGCGGAGCGCCATTCCATGGACGTCACCTGGAAGTCGCTGGAGAACTTCGTCGGCGCTGAGAATGCGCTGGCCGTTGTCGACGGTTCCGGTTCCATGTACTGGGGCGGCAATAGCTACCTGCCCGCGGCAGTGGCGCAGTCCCTTGGCATCTACTTCGCGGAGCATAACAAGGGTGCATTCCGGAACTGCTTCATCACGTTTTCCGCAAACCCTCGCCTCGTTGAGGTGAAGGGCCGCGACATCGTGGAGAAGGTGCGTAACTGCATGAGCTACAACGATTGCTCCAACACGGACCTGGCAAAGACCTTCGACCTGATCCTGCAGACTGCCGTGCATAACCGCCTGCGTCAGTCGGATCTGCCCGAGAAGCTTTACGTCATCTCCGACATGGAGTTCGATGCCTGTGCCAGAAACGCGGGACTGACCAACTTCAAATACGCAAAGAGAGAGTTTGCACGCTACGGCTATAGGCTCCCTCAGATCGTATTCTGGAACGTGGCCAGCCGTAACCTCCAGCAGCCCGTGACCAAGAATGATCGCGGCGTGGCGCTGGTAAGCGGCTGCAACCCCCAGATCTTCGCAATGCTGTCGAAGGACATGCTTGACCCATATGCATACATGCTGGAAATTCTTTCCTCCAAGCGGTACGAAAGAATCGCAGCGTAAGCCGATGGGGACGGTTCTTTTTGACTCATTAGAAAATGAGTCAAAAAGAACCGTCCCCATTGGCAAGTTTGAGAAATAATGCTATGATATTCCCATGGGGGAATTGGCATGAAACATAACACGGACGAAGAGAAACTGGAGTACTTAAAACAATACGACAAGGAAGACGCATTTGTCCCCGAGGAGGAGCGGGAGGAGTTTCGCACCATCGTGGAAGAGGGGTGCGAAAAGGATTGGCCGTTGGCGCTGAAGCTTAAGGGCTACGGGTGCTATACCGGGAACGAGGTGTTCGCGCAGGATTGGGCGACTTCGCGCGACTGCCTGCTCAAGCTCGCGGCCCTGACGGATGACGCATACGCTTACAATTCCTTGGGATACATTTATTACTATGGGCGCTGTACCGGCGGCAAGCCAGAGTATGAGAAGGCGTTCCAGTGCTTTAGCGTTGGCGCGGCGAATGGCATTTATGAGTCGAGATATAAGCTGGCAGACATGTTCCTCGGCGGCAAGGGATGCATCCCGAGTAAGTCAGCCGGTGCGAACCTGATCATGTCCATGTACTGGGAGAACCGTGAGCACTTTTGTAAGAAGCATTATGGCTGTAAGTTCGCGGACGTGGCGCTGCGCATGGCCGGGCTTTTTGAGCGAGGCGACGGTGTGGAGCAAAACTTTGGCCTCGCTTATCTGCATTATCTCGAGGCGCGCTGCGCGATCCGAAAGCGCATGGCACATCATG
>JAFPRF010000351.1 GCA_017400965.1 Lachnospiraceae bacterium | reverse complement strand
GAAGCGTATGGTATCTTAGAGGTTATGCCCGATGGCTACGGCTTTATCCGCGGTGAGAATTATCTCCCCGGCGAGAATGACGTTTACGTGGCACCGAGCCAGATCCGCAGATTTGGCTTAAAGACCGGTGACATCCTCCGCGGTAATAAGAGAATTAAGACGCAGCAGGAAAAGTTCAGCGCCCTGCTTTACGTGCGGACCATCAACGGCTATACGCCGGAGGAATCCGCGAAGCGTAAGGACTTCAGCGACATGACGCCCATCTTCCCTGATCAGCGCATCAAGCTTGAAACGCCGAACTGCAGCGTGGCCATGAGAGTCATGGACCTTGTCAGCCCCGTTGGTAAGGGCCAGAGAGGCATGATCGTGTCACCGCCTAAGGCTGGTAAGACGACCCTGCTTAAGGAGGTCGCAAAGGCAATCCTGCGCGGCAATCCGAAGACTTATATGATCATCCTGCTCATCGACGAGCGTCCCGAGGAAGTGACGGACATTCGCGAAGCCATCATCGGCGAGAACGTTGAGGTCATTTATTCCACCTTTGATGAGCTGCCTGAGCATCATAAGAGAGTTTCTGAGATGGCGATCGAGCGTGCAAAGCGTCTCGTAGAGCATCAGGAGGACGTGGTGATCCTGCTCGACAGCATCACGCGTCTGACCAGAGCATACAACCAGGTCGTTCCGCCCAGCGGCAGAACCCTTTCCGGCGGTCTTGACCCGTCCGCATTGCACATGCCGAAGCGCTTCTTTGGCGCGGCGAGAAACATGAGAGAGGGCGGCAGCCTGACCATCCTTGCAACGGCCCTGGTGGATACCGGTAGTAAGATGGACGACGTGGTTTACGAGGAATTTAAGGGTACCGGTAACATGGAAATGGTACTCGACAGAAAGCTTTCCGAAAAGCGCATCTTCCCCGCCATCGACCTCGCAAAGTCCGGCACCAGAAGAGAGGACCTGCTCCTGAATTCCGACGAGCTCGAGGCCATCAACGTGATGAGAAAGGCCCTCAACGGCTTAAAGCCCGACGAGGCGACCGACCGCATTTTGGACCTCTTTGCAAGAACAAAGAACAACTTCGAATTCGTGCAGATGGTGAAGAAGAATAAGTTCATCTAAATATGCTTGGAAGATTTTTAAATTACCTCTTGCAAAATGAAAATTCCTATGTTACAATAACAACGCTGTTTGTGGTTCCATAAGCAGTGCGGATGAGAACGAATAATAACAATTTTAATAGAGAGGTGATAGAGATGAAGGAAGGAATCCATCCCGCATACTACCAGGCAACCGTTACCTGCAACTGTGGTAACACGTTTGTTACCGGATCCACCAAGAAGGAGATCCACGTGGAGGTTTGCTCCAAGTGCCACTCATTCTACACGGGTCAGCAGAAGACTGCAAGAACTGATGGACGTATTGATAAGTTCAATAAGAAGTACGGCGTTAAATAATGCAGGCAAGCCCGGAAAACTGTTGCGGTTTTCCGGGCTTTCGTTTTTATAGCCTTTCTAAACATTGGAGATTGCATTATGGCAAAGAAATATAAAAAGCATTACTCTGGCATTGGCGGACAGGCCGTGCTCGAAGGAGTAATGATGAAGAACGAAGAAAAATATGCCGTGGCCGTTCGCAAGCCCAGCGGTGAGATCGCCGTTGAGGTCGAGAACTTCCAGGGAATGCTTCATGGAAGTAAGCTCCTTGAATTTCCCTTCATTCGCGGCGTTTTCAATTTTATCAATTCCTTGGTGCTCGGCACCAAGGCGCTGAACTACTCCGCCTCCTTCTATGAAGAGGACGAGGAGGACACCGCAGTGGACAAGGCGCTGGATAAGATCAGCGGCGGCAAGGGTGAAAAGGTCCTTTCCGCGATCGTGACCGTGATATCCATCGCGCTTGCCCTTGGCATCTTTGTGGTACTGCCTTATTTTGCGTCCCGCTACTTCGAAGGCTTTGTGCGCAACCACTCTCTGCTCCTGATCATTGAGGGAGTGATCCGCATCGCCATCTTCCTGCTCTATGCAGCAGGCATCGGCCTCATGAAGGATATCAGACGCCTGTATCAATATCATGGCGCAGAGCATAAATGCATCAACTGCATCGAGCGCGGCCATGAACTGACCGTTGAAAACGTTATGAAGAGCTCCCGCTTCCATAAGCGCTGCGGAACGAGCTTTATCTTCTTTGTGCTGATCGTCAGCATCGTGCTGTTTTTCT
>JAFPRF010000350.1 GCA_017400965.1 Lachnospiraceae bacterium | reverse complement strand
GTTAGATAATCAGTGATCACATTCGGAAAGGAGCAGGCATGGACAAGGTTAAGTGGGGTATTTTAGGAACGGCAAACGTGGCGAGATGGGGTATGATCCCAGGCATGAAGAAGGCCTCTAACTGTGAACTTTACGCCATTGCGGGAAGAAGCGCAGAGAAGGCGAAGGCCTTTCAAGAGCAGTACGGATTCGAGAAGGCTTATGGCAGCTATGACGAGTTGCTTGCTGACGAGAACGTGCAGGCAGTTTATATTCCGCTTCCCAATGACATTCATTTGAAATGGGTGAAGGCGTCGCTAAAAGCGGGAAAGCACGTGCTGTGCGAGAAGCCCATGGCCATGAATGCTTCGGAGAATAAGGAGATGTACCAGACGGCGGCAGAATGCGGGAAGTTCTTGATGGAAGCCTATGCATACTTGCACAGCCCTTACGTGGAGAGCCTGAAGGAAACCATAAAGAGTGGTATCATTGGCGACGTGAACTACATTGACACGGCATTTGTCACGCAGGGCTACAAGGAAGATTTTAGGCTCCACAGAGAGTTTGGCGGCGGTGCCATGTATGACTTGGGTTGTTATTGCACGACCATGATCTTAACCCTGGTTGAGGCTATGGGCAAAGGTTTGGAGCCGGATCTCGTTTTGGCGAATGCCGAATTTACGCCTCTCGGGGTGGACTTTTTGACGGCAGGCCTGATCAGATTTCCTGACGGCATCAGGGCATCCTTTAACGTGGGCATGAATCTGGGAGAGAATTCCAATTCCAGATATGACAGGCTTTTTATTCACGGAACAAAGGGTTCCATTCGCTCCGACGTGGAGTATAATCAGGAGGGCAACGTTTCCTACAAGATCTTTACGCAGGATGGCGTGATCGAGAAGAACGTATTTGTGCCGCATAATTATTGCATGGAGGTCGAGCAGCTTGGAAGATGCATTTTGAATGGGGAGACGCCGCACGTTACGCCGGAGTTTTCCATGAAGAATGCAGAGCTGATCGACAGATTGCTGAAAGAGATGGGCTATGGAGAATTTAGTATTTAGTTTAAACGCAACGGTACCGATCTTTGCGATGATGGTACTGGGCTATCTTTTTCGGAAGATTGGCTTGATCGACGAGAAGGCAGCGAGCTGGATGAATAAGTTTGTGTTCAAGATCGCGCTGCCGGTCCTTGTATTTAAGGACCTCGCGGGTCAGGATTTCGCGGGGACCTGGAACGGGAAGTTTGTGCTGTTTTGCTTTGGCGTGACGGTCCTGAGCATTATCTTAAGCGCCTTAGTTTCAGGTCTTGTCGTCAAGGACCGCGCGAAGCGTGGTGAGTTCATTCAGGCTTCGTACCGCAGCAGCGCAGCACTTCTTGGGATCGCCTTTATTCACAACATTTACGGCGAAAGCGCCAGTGGCATGGGACCGCTGATGATCCTTGGAAGCGTGCCGCTGTATAACGTATGCGCCGTGACGGTTTTGATGCTGACGGCGGAGCAGGATAACGGAAAAGATCGTAAGGGCCTGGTGAAATCGACCTTAAAGGGAATTGTCACTAATCCGATCATCATCGGCATTGCCGTCGGGCTTTTGTGGTCGCTACTCTGCATCCCGCAGCCCAAGGTCTTTCAGACCATTGTTTCGAACATCGCGGGACTGGCAACGCCGCTTGGTCTGATGTCCATGGGAGCGACCTTTGAATTCAAGAAGGCGATCGGAGACATCAAACCTGCGCTTGTCGCAGCGTTCATCAAGCTCTTTGCACTGGCGGCGATCTTCCTGCCGATCGCGGTGGCGCTGGGCTTCGCGGGGGAGCAGATCGTAGCAATCCTCGTTATGCTGGGCAGTGCGACGACCGTGAGTTGTTACATTATGGCAAAGAGCATGGGACATGAAGGGACGCTCAGCAGTAATGTGATCATGCTGACCACCTTTGGGTGTTCCTTTTCCCTGACACTGTGGCTGTTTGTGCTTAGGAGCCTTGGAGTGATCTAAAATCTGGAGGGAAAAAAGGAGGGCTTAGAATATGACATGGAGAAAAACGCATCGAAAAATGCAAGAAATCCTGAAACCCGTCATAACAGGGACGCTGGGAGCCGTATTGGTACTTGGCATGTTGTCTGGCTGCGGTGATAAGACAAACGTCGAAGAGTCATCCGCAGAGAATAGCAAGGTGGAAAGCAGCGCCGTGGAAAGTAGCACGGCAGAGAGTAGTTCCAAGGAGGGAGATACGGTGGAAAGCGGTCAGAGAGACGTCGTAACGGAGCTTTTGGATCAGATGACCCTTGAGGAAAAAGTGGGACAGATGATGATCCCATCGTTCAGAATCTGGCAGGATGGCGAGGAAAAGGTAAATGTCACGGAGCTAAATGACGAGATCAGGGCGTGCATCAAGAAGAACCATTTTGGCGGAACGCTGTTATTTGCAGAGAATTTCAAGGATGCGGAGCAGACGCTGCGCCTTGTCATGGACATTCAAGCGACCAACCAAGAGGGAGGCGGCCTTCCCATGCTTGTGGCAGTGGACCAGGAAGGTGGTAACGTCGCAAGGATCGGTTACGGTACCCCTGGCATTGGAAACATGGCCTTGGCAGCGACTGGCAATGCGGAAAATGCACGGAAAATGGCAACGGTTTACGGCACGGAGCTTCAGGCATTAGGACTGAACCTAGACTTTGCGCCAGTACTTGACATTAATAGCGATCCGACCAATCCCGTCATTGGCGTGCGGTCGTTTTCTGATTCGCCGGAGACGGTTCGAAAGTTTGGCGTGGCTTACGTTGAAGGCCTAAAGAGCACGGGAACGATCGCAACGCTAAAGCATTTCCCGGGTCACGGCGATACGGATACAGACAGTCATACGGGCTTTCCCTGCATCAATAAGACTTACGACGAGCTGAAGTCTTTTGAATTGATCCCTTTTGCGGCAGCTATTCAAAGCGGTGCCGACATGATCATGACGGCACACATTCAGTACCCGGAGATCGAAAAGGAGACCTATGTTTCCATCACGACTGGCGAGGAGGTGTATCTTCCGGCGACCATGAGCCATGCGATCTTAACGGACATCCTGAGAACGGATCTGGGCTTTGAGGGCGTTGTCGTAACGGATGCGCTGGACATGGCTGCGATCACAGCGAATTTTGCATTTGAGGACGTACTTTGCAAGGCCATTAACGCGGGAGCAGACATGATGATCCTTCCCATTGTGACGAACAAGGACATTTTCGCGCAGACAGATGGAGTCGTTGAATTGACGGTGAAGCTGATCAAAGAGGGTAAGATCGATGAGGCTACCGTTGAGGAATCCGTACGCCGCATTTTGACGCTGAAGGAAAAATATGGACTACTCGAGGGCGACTTCACGGTGACGCAGGAGAAAATCCAAAATGCCGTGGAAACCGTTGGAAGCAAGGCGCATAGGGAGTTAGCGTGGGAGCTTGCTGAGCAGGCGCTGACGCTTGTGAAAAATGATGGTCAGGCATTCCCGATAAAGAAGCAGGAGGGTGAGGAAACCTTACTTCTTTTTGCAGACAGCTGCGCCAGCCGCGTGGGCTATGGAGACCTTGTGAAGCAGATGCTGGGTG
>JAFPRF010000349.1 GCA_017400965.1 Lachnospiraceae bacterium | reverse complement strand
CATCTTGTTGATGAATGCCATTCTCGGAACATTATAAGTATCAGCCTGACGCCATACGTTCTCTGACTGGGGTTCCACACCGCCCTTTGCGCAGAAAACGCCGACAGCGCCGTCAAGTACACGAAGGGAACGCTCAACCTCTACGGTGAAGTCTACGTGACCAGGGGTATCAATGATGTTGATACGATGCTCCAAAGCACCAGGCATGGGCTTGGTCTCTTTCTCAAGAGTCCAGTGACAGGTGGTTGCAGCGGAGGTGATGGTAATACCTCTCTCCTTCTCCTGCTCCATCCAGTCCATGGTAGCGGTACCTTCATGAGTATCACCGATCTTGTAGTTAATACCGGTGTAATAAAGGATACGCTCGGTTGTGGTGGTCTTACCAGCATCGATATGAGCCATGATACCAATATTTCTGGTTCTCTCTAATGGATATTCTCTTCCAGCCATTATTTCCTCCTATCGCTCCGGTAAGATTAGAATCTGTAATGCGCAAATGCCTTGTTAGCCTCGGCCATCTTGTGCATGTCTTCTTTTCTCTTCACGGCATTACCGGTATTATTGGATGCATCCAGGATTTCGTTGGCGAGTCTGTCCTCCATGGTCTTCTCGCTTCTCTTACGAGAGAACATGGTTAACCAACGAAGGCCCAGTGCCTGACGTCTCTCGGGTCTAACCTCGATAGGTACCTGATAGGTGGCACCACCGATACGTCTAGCCTTTACTTCGAGCAGGGGCATGATGTTGTTCATAGCTGCCTCAAATACCTCGATCGCGGGCTTACCGGATTTCTCTTCTACCTTTGCAAATGCTCCGTAAACAATCTTCTGGGCTACGCCCTTCTTGCCGTCCAGCATGATGTTGTTGATCAGCTTGGTTACGACCTTATTGTTGTACAGAGGATCTGCCAATATGTCTCTTTTTTGAATATGTCCTTTTCTCGGCACGTTTCTTCCCTCCTTAACAATGAATTGATTTCGTTAATTCAACGGTACTCACATGTGTTTCCCCAAGTGTTCGTGCGGTATATCTGTATTACAGAATTCCAACACTTTTCTTAGTTTCGTTTTTGTGGTCCCGGAAGCGCATTACGCTCCCATTTGTAATCCATCGGATGAATTACTTCTTAGCAGCCTTGGGTCTCTTAGCGCCGTACTTGGAACGTGCCTGCTTGCGGTTTGCAACGCCTGCGGTATCCAAGGTACCACGGATGATGTGATATCTGGTACCGGGCAGATCCTTTACTCTACCGCCACGGATCAGAACCACGCTATGCTCCTGAAGGTTGTGGCCTTCACCGGGGATATAGCTGGTCACTTCAATTCCGTTAGAAAGACGAACTCTGGCGATCTTTCTCAGTGCAGAGTTAGGCTTCTTAGGGGTTGCGGTCTTCACTGCGGTACATACGCCACGCTTCTGAGGAGCGGAGATATCCGTTGCCTTCTTGTGAAGAGAGTTATAACCCTTCTGCAGCGCAGGTGCGGTGGACTTCTTTACGGAAGTCTGGCGTCCCTTTCTAACTAACTGGTTAAATGTTGGCATTCTGTTTCACCTCTTTCTTTTTTATAATAGTATGTTTTTAACCCTAAGTAGACCAATCCTATCAAAAATGGTCTCTTTAGGGGCACACTCAAATAGTATACGTGTTTCGAAATCCATTGTCAATAAGATTTTTAAAGGATTTCTTTTAAGTAGCGGTCCAACGCATCCTCCCAGGCGGGCAGGCGCTCGAACCCGTTTGCGGTGAGCTTTTCCTTGCTCATGCGGCTGTTGGCGGGGCGAAATGCCTTCGCGCCGTACTCCGCGGTGGTCACGGGCTTCACGGTAACGTTCTTCCCGGCCTTTTCAAAAATGGCCTTTGCGAACTCATACCAGGAGCAGAATCCCTCGTTGGTCGCGTGGTAAATGCCATACTTCTCCGTCTGGATCATGTCCACGAGAAGCCTTGCCAGATCGTAGGTATAGGTCGGGGAACCGTACTGGTCGCTGACAACGGACAGCGTGTCATGGGTCTCGGAAAGGCGCAGCATCGTCTTTACGAAGTTCTTTCCGTTGACGCCGAACGCCCAGGCAATGCGGACGATGAAGTACTTCTCCAAGATCTCCCTCACGGCCTGCTCGCCCTCGTACTTGGTCTGGCCGTACACCGTCATGGGGCCGACGGGGTCTTCCGGCTCCCAAGGTCTATCGCCCTGACCGTTGAACACGTAGTCGGTACTGATCTGGATCATCTTTATGTCAAGCTTTTTGCAGACGCGGGCAATGTTTCTGGGGCCGTCCACGTTGACCTTGCGGCAGATCTCTTCGTTATCTTCCGCTGCGTCCACGGCCGTGTAAGCCGCGCAGTGGATCACCGCATCGGGATTTGCCTTCGTGATGACCTCGTCAACGCTCTGTGCGTCGGTAATGTCCATCTCCTGAATGTCCACGCCGATGGCTTCCATGCCTCTTTTTTCCAGCTCGCGCACCACGTCATAGCCGAGCTGGCCACGAACTCCCGTCACAAATACTTTCATGTTGTCTCCTTATAAAGAGTGGCCGCTCAAATTGAGCGACCACTTGCTTTGTCAAACGATTAGTTTTCGGAGCCTTCCTCCGCAACGGTGATCATGTTGATCTCCGGATTCTCCTCGCCGTCCTCGGACAGGGAGATGATCATATTGTCGTCGGAAAGTGCATCCGTTGAGAGTACCGTGTTGCGGTATCTCTTCATACCGGTACCAACGGGGATCAGCTTACCGATGATGACGTTCTCCTTCAGACCGATCAGAGGATCTACCTTACCCTTGATGGCTGCTTCGGTAAGAACCTTCGTGGTCTCCTGGAAGGATGCTGCCGACATGAAGGAGTTGGTAGCAAGGGCTGCCTTGGTGATACCAAGCATTACCTGCTTGCCTTCAGCGGGAGTCTTGCCTTCCTTAACGAGCTCCTCGTTCATGTCCTCGAAGTCAAGGACGTCAACAAGAGTGCCGGGAAGGAATTCGGTGTCGCCGCTGTCCTCGATGCGGGTCTTCTTCAGCATCTGACGAACGATCACTTCAATGTGCTTATCTGCAATGTCTACACCTTGCAGACGGTATACTCTCTGAACCTCGCGGAGCATGTAATCCTGTACGGCGCGGATGCCCTTGATCTTTAACAGATCATGAGGGTTTACGCTACCTTCGGTCAGCTCATCGCCGGCCTCCAGTACCTGGCCGTCCAACACCTTGATACGGGAGCCGTAAGGGATGAGGTATGCCTTGGACTCACCGGTCTCTTCGTTGGTGATCACAACTTCGCGCTTCTTCTTGGTGTCACGGATCTCTGCCTTACCGCCGAACTCAGCGATGATGGCAAGTCCCTTCGGCTTACGAGCCTCGAAAAGCTCTTCGACACGGGGAAGACCCTGGGTAATATCGTCACCTGCCACACCACCGGTATGGAAGGTTCTCATGGTCAGCTGTGTACCAGGCTCACCGATGGACTGCGCTGCGATGATACCAACAGCCTCGCCGACCTGTACGGCTTCACCGGTTGCCATGTTAGCGCCGTAGCACTTTGCGCAGATGCCGAACTTGGAGCGGCAGGTCAGGATCGTACGGATCTTAACCTCCTGGATCGGATTGCCGTCCTTGTCAACGCCTACGGTCAGGATCTTCTGTGCTCTGGTGGGCGTGATCATGTGATTGTGCTTCACGATCATGTTGCCGTCCTTGTCGAAGATGTCCTCGCAGGTGAATCTGCCGGTAATACGATCCTTTAAGCTCTCGATGGTTTCCTTACCATCGGTAAAGGCCTTTACTACCATGCCGGGGATGGGATCATCCTTGCTCTTGCGGCAATCGGTCTCACGAATGGAAAGCTCCTGAGATACGTCAACCATTCTTCTGGTCAGGTAACCGGAGTCTGCGGTACGAAGTGCGGTATCGGACAGACCCTTACGAGCACCGTGTGCGGACATGAAGTACTCCAGTACGTCCAAGCCTTCACGGAAGTTCGACTTAATGGGCAGCTCGATGGTTCTACCAGTGGTATCTGCCATCAGTCCACGCATGCCGGCCAGCTGCTTGATCTGCTGGTTGGAACCACGCGCACCGGAGTCAGCCATCATGTAGATGTTGTTGTACTTATCCAGGCCCTTCAGCAGTACGTCGGTCAGCTCCTTATCGGTCTCGTTCCAGGTTTCTACAACGGCACGATATCTCTCCTCCTCAGTGATGAGACCGCGGCGGAAGTTAGCGGAGATCTTATCTACGGTTGCCTGAGCGTCAGCCAGCATCTGAGGCTTCTGCGCGGGCACGGTCATGTCGGAAATGGATACGGTCATGGCTGCTCTCGTGGAGTACTTGTAGCCGATGGCCTTTACGTCGTCCAAAACCTCGGCGGTCTTGGATGCGCCATGGGTGTTAATAACCTTTTCAAGGATCTGCTTGAGTCCCTTCTTGCCTACGTGGAAGTCTACTTCCAGCTTCAAGAAGTTCTCAGGGTTGCTTCTGTCAACAAAGCCAAGGTCCTGAGGCAGGATCTCGTTGAACAGGAAACGGCCGAGAGTGGATTCCACGTTGCCGGTCACTTCCTTGCCGTCTGCATCCTTCTTGGTCACGCGAACGTTGATCTTGGAGTGCAGGGTGATAACCTGGTTCTCATATGCCAAAATGGCTTCGTTTACGCTCTTGAAGAACTTTCCTTCGCCTATGGCGCCGGGTCTCTCCTGGGTCAGGTAGTAAATACCAAGGACCATATCCTGCGAAGGCACTGCCACGGGGCCGCCGTCGGAAGGCTTCAGGAGGTTGTTCGGGGACAGGAGCAGGAAACGACACTCTGCCTGTGCCTCTACGGACAAAGGAAGATGCACTGCCATCTGGTCACCATCGAAGTCCGCGTTGAATGCGGTACATACGAGGGGATGCAGCTTAATTGCCTTACCTTCTACAAGGATGGGCTCAAATGCCTGGATACCAAGTCTGTGCAATGTAGGTGCACGGTTCAGCATTACGGGATGCTCCTTGATCACTTCCTCGAGCACGTCCCAAACCTGGGTGTCCAGTCTCTCTACTAATTTCTTTGCGTTCTTAATATTCTGGCTGATGCCCTTGGCAACGAGCTCCTTCATAACGAAGGGCTTGAACAGCTCGATCGCCATCTCCTTGGGCAGACCGCACTGATAAATCTTCAGCTCGGGACCAACCACGATAACGGAACGGCCGGAGTAGTCAACACGCTTACCCAAAAGGTTCTGACGGAAGCGTCCGGACTTACCCTTTAACATGTCGGACAGGGACTTGAGTGCTCTGTTGCCAGGGCCGGTTACGGGTCTGCCGCGACGGCCGTTGTCGATCAGGGCATCTACTGCCTCCTGCAGCATTCTCTTCTCGTTGCGTACGATGATGTCGGGCGCGCCGAGCTCAAGAAGTCTCTTCAGACGATTGTTTCTGTTGATGATTCTTCTGTACAGGTCATTCAGGTCGGAGGTTGCGAAACGTCCGCCGTCGAGCTGTACCATGGGACGAAGATCAGGCGGGATCACGGGGATCACGTCCATGACCATCCACTCAGGCTTATTCTGGGAGCCGCGGAATGCCTCTACAACTTCCAGTCTCTTTACGATGCGGGCACGCTTCTGTCCGGTGGACTCTGCAAGGCCCTCGTTCAGTTCTGCGGACTCCTTCTCCAGGTCGATTGCCTGAAGGAGTTCCTTGATGGCCTCAGCGCCCATGCCAACGCGGAACTTGTTGCCATAGGTCTCTCTGGCCGTCTGATATTCCTTCTCGGAAAGGATCTGCTTGTACTCCAGATTGCTCTCTCCGGGATCCAGTACGATGTAAGAAGCGAAATACAGCACCTTCTCCAGCACGCGGGGAGACAGATCGAGGATCAGTCCCATTCTGCTGGGGATGCCTTTGAAGTACCAAATGTGGGACACGGGAGCCGCAAGCTCAATGTGACCCATACGCTCTCTACGTACGCTCGCCTTGGTAACTTCTACGCCACAACGATCGCAGACCACGCCCTTATAGCGGATCTTCTTATACTTACCACAATGACACTCCCAGTCCTTCTGGGGTCCAAAAATCCTCTCACAGAACAGGCCGTCTTTTTCGGGCTTCAAGGTTCTGTAGTTGATGGTTTCAGGCTTCGTCACCTCACCGTGAGACCACTCGCGGATCTTCTCCGGTGATGCCAGGCCGATCTTGATCGCGTCAAACGTCATGGCCTGATAATTATCCTTGTTCATTTCTGGCATTTATGGCACTCCCTTTCTGCTAATTTGCTTTGGAGCGAATCATTCGTCTCCGTCGTCATAGGAATCTTCGCTGTATTCGTCATCTTCATAAACGAAATCGCCTTCCGGCTCAGCGTCTACGAACTCGCCGTCTTCACTGAATTCCTTAGTGGAATAACCCATGGCGCCAAGCGAATTAGCATCATAATCGTTATATTTGCGGTCATCATCAAGATCAAAGCGGTACTCGGTATCACCGTAATCGATGTTCTCCATGATCTGGACTTCCTCGCCATCCTCACCGAGAACGCGTACGTCAAGGCCCAGAGCCTGCAGTTCCTTAAGGAGCACCTTGAAGGACTCAGGAATACCTGCGGGAGGAATGTTGTCTCCCTTGATGATCGCTTCGTAAGTCTTCACACGGCCGATCACGTCATCGGACTTCACGGTCAGGATCTCCTGCAGCGTGTAGGATGCGCCATATGCCTCCAGCGCCCAAACTTCCATCTCTCCGAAACGCTGACCACCGAACTGTGCCTTACCACCCAGAGGCTGCTGGGTAACCAAGGAGTACGGGCCCGTGGAACGAGCGTGGATCTTATCGTCTACCAGGTGATGGAGCTTCAGGTAATGCATGTGACCGATGGTTACGGGGCTGTCGAAGTATTCACCCGTACGACCGTCTCTCAAGCGTACCTTACCGTCTCTGGAAATGGGAACGCCCTTCCAAAGCTTACGATGCTCTCTGTTGTCAGAGAGGTACTTCAGAACCTCGGGAAGCAGCTCTTCCTTGTGCCTGCTCTCGAAGGTGTCGCCATTCCACTCCTTGCCGTCGGCGGTGGTGGTCAGGCCGTCTGCCTTCCACTGCTTTGCCTCAGCGGCATCGAAAGGAAGGTTTACATAGTCATTTGCCAGATCCAACGTATCCATGATGTCATGCTCGTTCGCGCCATCGAATACGGGGGTGGCAACGTTAAATCCAAGTGCCTTTGCAGCCAGGGAAAGGTGAATCTCCAGCACCTGACCGATGTTCATACGGGAAGGCACGCCCAGGGGATTCAGCACGATGTCCAGAGGACGACCGTTGGGCAGGTAAGGCATATCTTCTACGGGAAGCACGCGGGAAACGACACCCTTGTTACCGTGACGACCTGCCATCTTATCACCAACGGAGATCTTTCTCTTCTGCGCGATGTAAATGCGAACGGTCTGGTTTACGCCGGGTGACAGCTCGTCGCTGTTTTCACGGGTAAATACCTTAGCATCTACGACAATACCATATTCGCCGTGAGGCACCTTTAAGGAGGTGTCACGAACTTCTCTAGCCTTCTCACCAAAGATGGCGCGAAGGAGTCTTTCTTCAGCCGTCAGCTCGGTCTCGCCCTTCGGAGTTACCTTACCAACAAGAATGTCACCGGCACGAACCTCAGCACCGATGCGGATGATGCCGCGATCGTCAAGGTCCTTCAGTGCGTCGTCGCCAACGCCGGGAACGTCACGAGTGATCTCCTCGGGTCCAAGCTTGGTGTCACGCGCCTCTGCCTCGTACTCCTCGATGTGAACGGAGGTGTAAACGTCCTCCTGAACCAGTCTCTCGGAAAGCAGAACCGCATCCTCGTAGTTGTAACCTTCCCAGGTCATGAAACCGATCAGAGGGTTCTTACCAAGTGCAAGTTCACCCTGAGAGGTGGAAGGACCGTCAGCGATGACCTGTCCTGCCTCTACGTGATCGCCCTTGAAGACGATGGGCTTCTGATTATAGCAGTTGGACTGGTTGGAGCGAGCGAACTTCGTCAGACGATACTCCTCGCTGCCGCCCTTATTATCATAATTGATGCGGATCATGTCGGAAGCGACGTAATCCACGGTACCTGCCTTCTTAGCAACAACGCAGACGCCGGAGTCAACGGCCGTCTTTACTTCCATACCGGTACCAACAACGGGTGCCTCGGTCAGAAGCAGGGGCACTGCCTGACGCTGCATGTTGGAACCCATCAGTGCACGGTTTGCGTCGTCGTTCTCCAGGAACGGGATCAGAGCCGTTGCAACGGAGAATACCATCTTAGGAGACACGTCCATGTAGTCGAACATGGTCTTGGGGTATGCCTGGGTCTCCTCGCGGAAACGACCGGATACCATGTTACGAACGAAATGGCCCTCTGCGTCGAGAGGCTCGTTCGCCTGTGCTACGTGATAGTTGTCCTCCTCGTCGGCGGTCATGTAAATAACCTCATCCGTTACGCGAGGGTTCTTCGGGTCGCTCTTATCGATCTTACGATAAGGCGCCTCAACGAAGCCATATTCATTGATCCTTGCATAGCTTGCAAGGGAGTTGATCAGACCGATGTTAGGACCTTCAGGCGTCTCAATGGGGCACATTCTTCCATAGTGAGAGTAATGTACGTCACGCACCTCGAATCCGGCACGGTCTCTGGACAGACCGCCAGGTCCGAGTGCAGAGAGACGTCTCTTATGGGTCAGCTCACCCAGAGGGTTGTTCTGGTCCATGAACTGGGACAGCTGGGAGGAACCGAAGAATTCCTTCACTGCAGCCGTCACAGGCTTGATGTTGATCAGGTTCTGGAGGGAGATCTCCTCCGTGTCATGCGTGGTCATGCGTTCGCGCACCACTCTCTCCATTCTGGAAAGACCGATGCGGTACTGATTCTGTAACAGTTCGCCAACGGCACGGATACGTCTGTTGCCCAGGTGGTCGATGTCATCGTCCTTGCCAAGGCCGTACTCCAAATGCATGTTGTAGTTGATGGACGCAAAGATGTCCTCAACGGTAATGTGCTTGGGAACCAGCTCATGCACGTTCTTCTGCAGAGCCTCGCCCAGCTTCTCAGGATCCTCGCCGAACTCGTCCAGGATCTTTTTGAGCACGGGATAATAAACCAGCTCATGGATGCCGAAATCTCTGGGATCACACTCCACGTAGTTGGTGATGTTAACCATCATGTTGGAGAGAACCTTGATGTTTCTCTCTTCCGTCTGGATCATTACGTAAGGTACTGCTGCGTTCTGGATCTCATCAGCCAGTTCAGCGGTCACCTTCGTGCCGGCAGTTGCGATCACGTCGCCATTTACGGTATCTACCACGTCCTCTGCGAGGATCTGATGACGAATGCGATTGCGAAGCGCCAGCTTCTTGTTGAATTTATAACGGCCAACCTTAGCAAGGTCGTAGCGACGAGGGTCGAAGAACATCGCCTTGATCAGGCTGTCTGCGCTCTCTACGCTCAGGGGCTCGCCGGGACGGATCTTCTTGTACAGCTCTAAGAGGCCTTCCTCGTAATTGGTTGCGGGATCCTTCTCAAAGCTAGCCTGAATCTTAGGCTCGTCGCCGAACAGCTCTACGATCTCCTCGTTGGTACCAACGCCAAGGGCACGGATCAGAACGGTGATGGGCACCTTTCTGGTTCTGTCCACGCGTACGTAAAATACGTCGTTGGAATCGGTCTCGTACTCCAACCATGCGCCACGGTTGGGAATTACGGTACAGGAGAAGAGCTTTTTGCCAAGCTTATCATGTGCAATGCCGTAGTAGATTCCGGGGGAACGTACCAACTGGCTTACAATGACACGCTCTGCGCCGTTGATAATAAAGGTTCCGGTAGCGGTCATCAGGGGCAGGTCGCCCATAAAGATCTCATGTTCAACGATCTCAGGCTCTTCCTTATTGATGAAAAGGCGAACCTTAACCTTCAAGGGAGCTGCATAGTTTGCGTCTCTCTCCTTGCATTCTTCAATAGAATACTTGACGTCATCTTCGCACAGCTTAAAGTCTACGAATTCAAGGCTCATGGATCCACCGTAATCTACGATGGGAGAGATGTCATCGAAGGCTTCTCTTAAACCTTCGTTCAAAAACCACTGATAAGAATCCTTCTGGACCTCGATCAGATTGGGCATCTCCAGTGTTTCTTCCCGTCTTGAGTAGCTCATTCGAGTGACTTTGGAGCCGGCAATTGGGCGTATTCTGTTCTTTTCCATTGACACTTCACCCCGTTCTTTCGATTTCATGTCTCATGCTTTGGGCATTTTTGCGCACAAAAAGCCCAATACACGACAATAGTGCGTCTATCATAGTAACACAAGGGGGAAACAAAGTCAAGAAATATTTTAAGGAATTGTATAAAAAGATTTGTTAGAATTTAAGAAAATCGGCCCCGCGTGATCCGCGGGGCCAGAGAATTTCGTTTGCTTTTCGAATTACTTAAGGGTAACCTTAGCGCCAACTTCCTCGATCTTCTTCTTGATCTCCTCAGCCTCTTCCTTGGTTGCGCCTTCCTTAACCATCTTAGGAGCGCCATCAACAAGGTCCTTAGCTTCCTTCAGACCAAGGCCGGTGATCTCACGAACAACCTTAATAACCTTAACCTTCTCAGCGCCAACCTCGGTCAGCTCTACGTCGAACTCGGTCTTCTCCTCAACCTCTGCTGCAGGGCCAGCTGCTGCTACTACAACGCCTGCTGCTGCGGATACGCCGAACTCCTCTTCGCAAGCCTTTACAAGATCATTCAGTTCCAGAACGGTCATCTCTTTGATCGCATCGATCATTTCCTGAGCTGTTAACTTAGCCATTTTTAATTCCTCCATTTTTATTCTTTAATCAATTGGTTATGCCGCATGTGCGGCGTTTATGCAGAGCTCCCTTTGGGATTATTCTGCAGCTGCTGCGCCAGCGCCGCCCTTTTCGGCGATCTGATTCATGACGCGAGCAAAATTGGTGATAGGGCTCTGCAAGCTGCCAAGCAACTTGGAAATGAGCACTTCTCTGGAAGGGATGCTTGCGATTGCCTGCATACCCTTTGCATCGTAGAAGGTTCCTTCCACAACGCCGGCCTTGATCTCCAGCTTATCAGCCTTCTTAGCGAACTCAGCAAGTACTCTTGCAGGCGCGGTTGCGTCGGTGGTGGAGATTGCTGCTGCGCTAGGGCCATTCAGGTAAGGAGCCAGAGCCTCGAAATCAGTTCCCTTGAATGCACGAACCATCATGGTGTTCTTGTATACCTTGTAAACAATGCCTGCTTCACGCAGCTGCTTACGAAGCTCGGTATCCTGCTCAACGGTAAGTCCGCGATAGTCAACCAGAACAACAGACTGGGCATCCTTGATGTTTGCGGAGATCTCTTCCACAACGGGAGCCTTTAACTCGATCTTTGCCATCTTAATACCTCCTTTTAGATTTTGTTGCCGAAAGGAGTATCAAAAATGCCTTCCCGCAAAGACAGGAAGGCATGAAAATCAAACTGATTACTCACTCTCCTCGGCAGGCGTTTTCTGCTTATGCCCGTGGGCACCTGCTGTCTTCGGCATGGTCTTTAGACCGTGATTAGAATATCATGACAAGTTTTTCTTGTCAAGAGATATTTAGAACTTTGCTACGCTCACCTTTACGCCAGGGCCCATGGTGCTGGTCAGGGTGATGCTTCTTAAATACTGGCCCTTCAGTGCGCTGGGCTTTGCCTTTACGATGGCATCCATCAGTGCATTGAAGTTCTCCTGCAGAGCTTCCTCGGTGAAAGAAGCCTTGCCTACGGGAACGTGTACAATGTTGGTCTTGTCCAGTCTGTACTCGATCTTACCAGCTTTGATGTCTGCGATTGCCTTTGCAACGTCCATGGTTACGGTACCAGCCTTAGGGTTGGGCATGAGACCCTTAGGTCCCAGAACCTTACCAAGACGACCAACCACGCCCATCATGTCAGGGGTAGCTACTACAACGTCGAAGTCAAGCCATCCATCATTCTGAATCTTGGGGATCAGCTCATCGCCGCCCACGTAATCAGCTCCTGCAGCCTCTGCCTCGCTAACTTTGTCTCCCTTCGCGAAAACCAGCACCTTAACGGTCTTACCAGTTCCGTTCGGAAGAACAACAGCTCCACGAATCTGCTGCTCAGCGTGACGTCCGTCACAACCGGTTCTGATGTGTACTTCAATCGTCTCGTCAAATTTTGCAACTGCGGTCTTCTTAACCAGTGCAATAGCCTCATTGGGCTCGTAGAGGGTTGCGCGGTCTACTAACTTTGCAGCCTCAACGTATTTCTTACCATGCTTCATTATTCTTCCTCCTGTAGGTTCTAACGACAACTAAAGTTGTCTCCCAAATTGTTCAAGTTACTCTTCTACAACGATACCCATGCTGCGTGCAGTACCGGCGATCATGCTCATAGCTGCCTCGATGCTAGCTGCGTTCAGATCAGGCATCTTCAGCTCTGCGATCTCGCGAACCTTAGCCTTGGAGATCGTAGCAACCTTCGTCTTGTTAGGAACGCCGGAGCCGGACTTGATGTTGCAAGCCTTCTTCAGAAGGACTGCTGCAGGGGGAGTCTTCGTAATAAAGCTGAAGCTTCTGTCTGCGTATACGGTGATGACAACAGGGATGATCACGTCACCCTTATCTGCTGTTCTAGCGTTGAACTGCTTGGTGAATTCAACGATGTTTACACCATGCTGACCCAGTGCGGGACCAACCGGGGGAGCTGGCGTTGCCTTACCGGCAGGAATCTGTAACTTAATGTATCCTGTAACTTTTTTTGCCATGATGGCACCTCCTATAATGTGGTAACTCGGCGCAGTGTGCGGGGATCCGCTCCTGCTCCCACTCTATATTTCGCAGGGCAAGCCCTGAAAAATATCAAACGACTTGTAATACTATAAAACTTAATCCAACTTTTTCACGTCTGCAAAGCTGATCTCCACGGGGGTCTCTCTGCCGAACAGTTCCACGTTGATGGTTGCCGTCTGCTTACCCATGTCAATCTTATGCACAACGCCCACCGTATCCTTCCATACGCCTGCGATGATGGCGATCGTGTCGCCTTCCTTGAAGTCGATGGAAATGCCGGCGCTCTTTCCGCCTTCCGTCTGGATGCCAAGAGATCTGATCTCAAGATCCGTCAGGGGAACGGGCTTACTTCCCGGGCCCACAAAGCCAGTCACGCCACGCGTGTTGCGGACCACGTACCAAGTGTCGTCATTCATGTCCATATTCAGAAGCACGTAACCGGGGAACATCTTCTTCTGAACAACGCTCTGCTTTCCGTTCTTTACCTCTACAACGTCCTGCAGGGGAACGCGAACTTCCAGGATCTGCTCAGCAAGATGAGGGTTATTTTCGATCGTCTTCTCAATATTGGCTTTGACCTTATTTTCATACCCGGAATAGGTATGAACTACATACCACTTTGCCTCTGCCATACAATCAACCTCTCCTATACAGTGACTTTACGACGTCAGGTTAAAGACGTCAGGAAATTAACGCCATACTTGATACCGTAATCGAGAATGGCAATAATGAGTCCCAAAACAACCGAGATGATGGTGACTACGACGGACTGTTTAAAGGCGGACTTTCTGTCAGGCCAAGTAATCTTCTTATACTCAGACTTCAGGCCCTTCCAAAAGCTGGGCTTGGTCTGCTTTTCTGAAGAATCTCCCATATGTACCTCCTAACAATGCAAAGTGCTGCTTATTTGGTCTCCTTGTGAACGGTGTGAGTCTTGCAGAATCTGCAATACTTCTTGGTTTCCATTCTATCGGGATGAGTCTTCTTATCCTTGGTAGTATTGTAGTTACGCTGCTTGCATTCTGTACATGCCAAAGTAATTTTTGTACGCATTTTTCTACCTCCACGTATTTCTAAACTTACACATTTTTAGTCAAAAAAAAAGAGCTAAAAATCTTCTCGCTTGACTACTATATCACGTGCCGTGGCAATTCGTCAATCATTTTTTTAGCTCTTTTTTCAAATTTCATTGTAATGCTTCCCTGGCCATGGTTAGGGCCGCTGCAATGACTTTGTCCATGTCGTAGTATTTGTACTGGCCAAGGCGGCCACCAAAGAGGACGTTCTTTTCTTTTTAAGCCAGTTTTTGATACTCGGCAAAAAGCCCGTTGTTTCTGTCATTATTGATTGGATAGTACGGTTCGTCGCCGCGCTTCCACTCGGCGGGGTATTCCCGCGTGATCACGGTGCCTTTCCCGGTGCCAAATTCAAAGTGCTT
>JAFPRF010000348.1 GCA_017400965.1 Lachnospiraceae bacterium | reverse complement strand
ATGTAATTGTTCGATTTCGGTTTTGAGGGTATGACCCTTTAAGAAAGCGTTCCTCAATAGCTCAATGGTAGAGCACTCGGCTGTTAACCGAGTTGTTGTAGGTTCGAGCCCTACTTGGGGAGTTTGGCAGTTTCGGAGTGAGAAAAGGCAGGCAGAGCTTGCGACGTCGCCGGAGCGAAGAATTAACGGCTCCATGGTCAAGCGGTTAAGACATCGCCCTTTCACGGCGGTAACACGGGTTCGATTCCCGTTGGAGTCATTTTAAAGTATTTTTTATATGGTGCGATAGCCAAGTGGTAAGGCCCCGGTCTGCAACACCGTTATCCGCCGGTTCAAATCCGGCTCGCACCTCTTGAAGGAAGGACTTGAAAACCATCGTTTTCGAGTCTTTTCTTTTATCGGTGAATGGATTCTATGAAGTGATTCTGTTTCAAAGGGGTTTTACTTTATGAAGTTACTGGAAAATTTCAAAAACTTATTTCTATATGCGGGCCTGAGCAAAGAGGAATATCATGAACTGCGTCCGAGTATTTGCAAGGAGAATCAAAACCTGCTGGGCGTGTTTTCGATGATCGGGGCCATGATGTTTTTCATTTTGTTTGTCACAAGTCTCCTAAGCAGGGGATTTGCCTCGATCAACAGTACGACCTATCTGGTTTCTGGCATCACGATGTTGGCGATTTTGATCTGCGTGCGCTGCTTTGTATCGAAATTTCCTTCGCTGGTCATGATGTTGGTCTATGTATTTGAGATCGTGCTCTACATTTTTGCTATTCATGTTTCGATGATGCATCCGGATAAGCCGGCCGTATCTGCAGTAGCGCTACTCTTGGTCAGCCCGCTACTGTTTTATGACTGTCCCATACGCTTGTCTGCTTTGATCGTTGCCGTGATCACGATCTTTTGTATTATTGTGAGTAAAATCAAAGGAACCGAGATTGCGGATACGGACATATGGAACATGATCACCTTTGGAATGGTGGCGATCGTAACGACAATGTTCATCATGAGGATCAAGATGCGCGCACTGGCGCAGGCAAGGCAGCTTGAGTATGTCAGCCAGACGGACATCTTGACGGGACTGAAAAACCGGAATTATTTCGAGATCATGGTGCAGGAAATCCCGGAGAGATGTGCATCGAACCTGATCTGCGTTTATGGCGACGTAAACGGTCTGCATGAGATCAATAACAATCATGGACACGATGCAGGTGACAAAATGTTGCGCGAGGTCGCAGAGCGCATTCGCCAAAGCTTCGGCCTAGAGCATTCCTTTCGCGTTGGCGGTGATGAGTTTGTGGCGTTTCGAATGGACGGAAAGCCGGAGGAAGTGCACGGCGAAATAGAGAAGATCCGAGAGGAGCTTTTTAAGAAAGGATATCATGTCGCATTTGGCGTTGCCGTTCGCGAAAAGACGGACAGTCGCATTAACATGTATGAGATCGTGAAAGAGGCGGAGAGCAACATGTACGCCGCAAAGAAGGAATTCTACCTCCAGCCCGAGAACAATCGAAAAACACGATAGATTTGAAAGAGAGCCCTAAGGGGCTTTTTTTCTTTGAAAAAATTTCTGAGATTTTGCTTGAAAACAATTTTTAATTACTTTATCGTTGATATTACAGTACTGAAACAAACTTACCGGTAAGTATTCTGATGAAAAATAAAGGAGTACGGACCATGAATCAAACACAGTTACGTGATTTTATCACAAAGAATCAGCCCAATATCTGTCAGATCGCCGCGTGGCGGGATGGAAAGTTCATTTATTCGCAGGAGTGGAATGGGTACGCCGACACGGATTGTACGCATATCATGTCAGCGACGAAGAGCGTTGTGGCGCTGCTCGTCGGGATCGCCATCGATCAAGGCTTGATCCACAGCATCGACGATAAGGTGCTGGACTATTTCCCCGAGTATCAGGTAAAGCGCGGGGAGAAAACCATTCAGGAAGTGACATTGCGGCACCTCCTGACCATGAGGGCGCCCTATAAGGGCAAGGGAGACCCCTGGTCGAAGGTGTGCACGAGCCTCAACTGGACCCATGCGTCCTTGGATTTCCTCGGTGGGCGCAAGGGCCTTACGGATGAATTCCAGTATCAGACGGTTTGCCTGCACATCCTTTCCGGAATCTTATGGAAAGCCACGGGCATGAAGACGGTGGACTTTGCAAACGAATATTTATTCAAGCCGCTCGGGATCACAATGCATGAAAATTATTACGCGAAGTCCGCGGAGGAGCATAGGCACTTTACGATCGACAAGGAGCCTAAGGGGAATGTTTGGTTTGCGGATCGAGATGGACTGGGTACGCCCGGCTACGGGCTTTGCATGTCGGCGAAGGACATGGCAAAGCTTGGCATGCTCTGTCTAAACAAAGGCGTTTGGGAGGGGAAGCAGATCCTCTCCGCTGCTTGGATCGATGAAATGACCAGGCCCAGGGCCGTCGAGGGCAAGATGTTTCGAGGGATGGCATACGGGTATCTTTGGTGGATCATTCACCCTGAGAAGAAGATTTACGCAGCGATCGGCAACAGTGGGAACGTGATCTATGTGAACCCTAAGAAGAATGTCGTCGTTGCCGTGAGCTCTTACTTTAAGCCCACGATCTTTGACCGGGTCGACTTTATTGAGGCTTACGTGGTTCCCATGTTGGAAAGCATGGATTTTTCCTAAGTTTTTTGATACAATAAAGAGTAATGGATTTTGTAGTTCGTTTTCACGTTTTGGATTGTTAGTATATAAGAAGGTTAAGACATGGATAAGAACGAAGAGATCATCTATGAAAATCTTTCGGACGGGATATTGCT
>JAFPRF010000051.1 GCA_017400965.1 Lachnospiraceae bacterium | reverse complement strand
TCCACCTGGATCAGGGTCTCGAGGCCGCGGTCGAAGGCGGCGATGTCATCCGTGGAAACCTTGACGGGAAGATTCACGAGATAGTCTCCGGTGGTGTAGACGCTCACGGAATACTTGCCAGGATGAAGCGATACGTTTTGCTTGAATTCATTTTTTTGATTCAAGGTTACATAATAGCGCTTTTCCGTGGTGAGGTTCTTCAGCGTCACGTTCACCTGATACTCCTTTTGGAGGTTCTCGTCCAGAAGCGAAAACTGCTTTGGCAGGTTGATCATGGAAACGGTACCCGCGCAATCTCCTTCATTGATCTTGCCAGTGTTGCCACAGCCGGCCAGGCAAAGGAGGAGCGGAAGCACTAGAAACACTAAGGATCGTAGCTTTTTCATAACGGTTCTCCTTCATAAGAAATATGTAAAAACTGCCAGTTTCATTATAAAACCTTTTACATAGAAGCGCAACGCTATTTTTCCTTTTGACAAAAAGGAGGGATTGCGTATATAATGCTAATAACTATGGGCTCTTGACAATCAGGAGGAAGAAAAAGTGAAGTGGACAAAGTTTCAAATAAAGACCGTGACGGACGCGGAGGACATTATTATCAGTACGCTCTATGACATTGGACTCGAGGGCGCGCAGATCGAGGACAAGATCCCGCTGACGCCATTAGAGAAGGAGCAGATGTTCGTCGACATCCTGCCCGAGGGACCTGCTGATGACGGCGTGGCGTACCTGAGCTTTTTTGTGGAGGAGCAGGAGGACGGAAAGCTCCTGGTGCAGGGTGAGGAGAAGACCCGCGAGGAGATCCTGGGCGACGTAAAGCGCGAGCTCGATGACCTGCGATGCTTTTGCGAGATTGGCGAAGGCACGATCACCGTGGACGAGACCGAGGACATCGATTGGATCAACAATTGGAAGCAATACTTCCACCAGTTCTATATTGATGACATTCTTGTCATTCCTTCCTGGGAGAACATTAGGCCCGAGGACGGCGAGCGCATGGTATTGCACATCGATCCCGGTACCGCCTTTGGCACGGGCATGCATGAGACGACGCAGCTTTGCATCCGCCAGCTCCGTAAGTTCATTACCCCCGAGACCGAACTTCTCGACGTGGGCACCGGCAGCGGCATCCTAGGCATCCTGTCCCTGATGTTTGGTGCGAAGCACGTGGTTGGAACGGACCTTGACCCTTGCGCCGTACCTGCGGTGGAGGACAACTGCGCGAATAATGGAATTAAACCCGAACAATTTACGATGATGATCGGTAACATCATCACCGAAAAAGAGGTGCAGGACGAGGTTGGATACGAGAAATATGACATTGTTGTCGCAAATATCCTTGCGGACGTGCTTGTTCCGCTGACACCCGTCATTTTGCATCAGTTAAAGCCCGGTGGAATCTATATCACCTCCGGCATCATTGACGACAAGGAGACGACCGTCGTGGAGGCCGTGAAGGCGGCCGGCATGGAAGTGCTTGAGGTGACCTATCAGGGCGAATGGGTCAGCGTGACGGCCCGCAAAAATTAGGGAATAAAAACATGTATCAATTTTTTGTGGAAGATTCTCAGATTGACAGGATAAATAAACGCGTGACGATCACGGGCGCGGACGTCAATCATATCAAGAACGTGCTGCGCATGAAGATCGGCGAGGAGCTGAACGTCTCCAACGGGCAGGATGGCAAGGAATATCGCTGCGCCATCAACGCCTTTGGCGACGGGGAAGTGGAGTGCGAGCTTCGTTTTATAAAGGAAGACGGCGTGGAGCTTCCCGCGAAGATCTACTTGTTCCAAGGCCTCCCGAAGGCGGACAAGCTCGAGCTCATCATTCAGAAAGCCGTAGAGCTGGGCGTGTACCAAGTGATCCCCGTGGAGACGAAGCGCTCGATCGTCAAGCTCGACGACAAGAAGGCGAAGGCCAAAACCGCCAGATGGCAGCAGATCTCCGAGGCAGCCGCAAAGCAGAGTAAGCGTGGCATCATCCCTGAGGTGAAGGAGCCGATGTCCTTTGCAAAGGCGCTTCAGATGGCGGAAACAATGGACGTAAAGCTCATTCCCTACGAGCTCGCGGAGGGCATGGAAAAGACGAGGACCCTGATCGAAAGCGTAAAGCCGGGCCAGAGCATTGCCATCTTCATTGGCCCCGAGGGCGGGTTTGACGAGTCGGAGATCGCGGCAGCGATGGAAAAAGGAATTGAACCCATCACGCTGGGAAGACGCATCCTTCGCACGGAGACGGCGCCGCTGACGATCCTTTCGTGGCTTGGATATTTTTTGGAAGTCTAGAGGTTAGATACAAATGGAAGTTTATTTGGACAATTCCGCGACAACGCAGGTGTTTCCTGAGGTTGCGGAGGCGATGACGCAGATCATGTGCCTAAAGTACGGCAATCCCTCGAGCATGCACCTAAAGGGCATGGAGGCGGAGAACCAGATCCGCAAGGCGAAGGAGACCCTGGCAGGGATCCTAAAGTGCACCGAGAAGGAGATCCTCTTTACCTCTGGCGGCACGGAGTCGGACAATCTGGCGCTGCGCGGCGTGGCGGAGGCGTACAAACGCCGCGGCAAACATCTCATCACGACGATGATTGAGCATCCCGCCATTTTGCAGACCATGAAATACTTGGAGGAGCAGGGCTTTGAGGTGACCTACCTGCCCGTGGACGGGAGCGGCCGCATCCGCTTAGAGGACCTGCAGGCAGCGCTTCGAGAGGACACGATCCTTGTCTCCATCATGCATACCAATAATGAAGTCGGCGCACAGCAGCCCATCGCGGAGGCAGGCGCGCTGATCAAGAAATACAATCCTGAGATTCTGTTCCACGTGGACGCGGTGCAAGGCTTTGGCAAGGCGAAGGTCCTTCCGAAGAAGATGAATGTGGACCTGCTCAGCGTGAGTGGCCACAAGATCCACGGCCCCAAGGGCATCGGCTTTTTGTACGTAGCCGATAAGGTCCGCCTAAAGCCCATTCTGTTTGGCGGCGGGCAGCAGGGGAACCTGCGCTCCGGTACGGAGAACGTGCCCGGGATCGCGGGCATGGCTATGGCGGCGAAAAAGCTTTACGACGCCTATGATGCGGACATCGATAAGCTTACGCAGCTGAAAGCCCTAATGATCGAGGGCCTGCGCCAGATCGAGAACGTGCAGATCAATGGTCTGCTTCCCGAGGCGCCAAACGGCGAAGGCACCGCACCCCACATTGTCAGCGCGTCCTTCCGCGGCGTTCGAAGCGAGGTACTGCTTCATGCACTGGAGGAAAAGGGCATTTACGTATCGGCCGGGAGCGCCTGCTCGTCCCATAAGCCCCAGCCATCTGCGACGCTGAAGGCCATGGGCGTGGAAAAGGTGCTTTTGGAATCCACGATCCGCTTTAGTTTTTCGGTCTTTACGACCCAGGAAGAATTGGAATATACGCTGTCGGTGCTGCGCGAGCTCGTGCCGATGCTAAGGATGTATACGAGAAAGAGGTAAGGAAATGTTTAAGGCATTTTTGATCAAGTACGCCGAGATCGGCGTGAAGGGAAAGAATAGGCACCTGTTCGAGGATGCGTTGGTACACCAGATCAAGGTCGCCATGAAGCGCTGCGAAGGGAAGTTTTACGTACATAAAACCCAGGGCAGAATCTTCGTGGAAGCGGAGACGGAGTTTGACTATGACGAGGCCGTTGCGCGCCTGAAGCAGGTGTTCGGCATCTGGGGGATCTGCCCCGTGGTGTACGCCGAGGACGGCGGCTTCGAGCAGCTGACGAAGGACGTGCTCGATTACGTGGACAAGGTATATCCCGACAAGAAGAAAACCTTCAAAGTGAATGCGCGCCGCGCAAATAAGAACTACCCCAAGGAGTCCATGGAGATCAATGCGGACCTCGGCGAGGCCATTCTGAACGCCTTCCCCGAGATGACGGTGGACGTGCATGAGCCCGACATTATGCTCAATGTCGAGATCCGCGAGAAGATCTACATTTATTCTGAGATCATTCCCGGTCCTGGCGGCATGCCCGTGGGCACGGGCGGAAAGGCCATGCTCCTGCTTTCCGGCGGCATCGATTCCCCTGTTGCGGGCTACATGATCGCAAAGCGCGGCGTCAAGATTGACGCAACCTACTTCCATGCGCCGCCCTACACCAGCGAGCGCGCAAAGCAGAAGGTCGTGGACCTGGCGCGGATCGTATCCCAGTACACTGGCCCCATTTACCTGCACGTGATCAACTTTACGGACATTCAGCTCTACATTCACGAGAAGTGCCCGCATGAGGAGCTCACCATCATCATGAGAAGATACATGATGCGTATCGCCGAGCAGATCGCGAAGGAGACCGATTGCCTCGGCCTGATCACCGGCGAGAGCATCGGCCAGGTGGCATCCCAGACCATGGCATCGCTTGTTTGCACCAACGAGGTCTGCGAACTTCCCGTGTACCGCCCGCTGATCGGCTTTGATAAGCAGGACATCGTTGACATTTCGGAAAAGATCGGCACCTTTGAGACCTCCATTCAGCCCTACGAGGACTGCTGCACCATTTTCGTGGCAAAGCATCCCGTGACCAAGCCGAACGTGAAGTACATCAGACGCCATGAGGAAAATCTGTCCGAGAAGATTGACGAGTTGGTAAAGACGGCCTTAGAGACCCAAGAGCTGATTATCGTGGAATAAGAAAAACCCTCCGGGGCAAACGCTCCGGAGGGCACAAAGTTTTCTGTTTGAAAATCCTTGAAATCTGGGATTTCAAGGGCTTTGATGATTAGATCTCGTAATTCTTGAGAACCTTCATCACTTCATCTGCACCGTCCTCGGTGTGGATGTTCAGGTCGATGGGCTTGGAAAGATCCAGGCTGAAGATACCCATGATGGACTTTGCATCAATTACGTATCTGCCGGATACCAGGTCGAAATCGTAATCGAACTTCGTGATGTCGTTTACGAAAGACTTAACCTTATCGATCGAATTTAAAGAAATCTGAACTGTTTTCATGAATGTTACCTCCTTTTGTTGTCATACCTTCTGCCTACATCATAATTGGTGCTTCATGAAAAGTCAAGGCATATTGCGAGAATATTTTGTAGAATAATTACGGAGAAAGTAATGAAAACCATAGCATTTCACAACCTGGGATGCAAGGTCAACTCCTACGAGTTGGACGTCATGCAACAAATCATGCGGGAGAAGGGATACGAAATTGTCCCTTTTGATCAAAAAGCGGACATTTACGTGATCAACACCTGCACCGTGACCAATATTGCCGATCGAAAGAGCCGCCAGATGCTCCACCGCGCGAAGCAAAAGAACCCCGCCGCAGTCGTTGTTGCCGTGGGTTGCTACGTGCAGACCGACCTCGCCGGCGCCTGCAAGGACCCCGCCATCGACCTCGCCATCGGAAACAACCGAAAGAAGGACATCGCGGAGATTTTAGAGCAATACCTCGCGGAGCATGATCTGGACGGATCCGAGGATAAGACCCTCGGCGGCACCACCGTTCTTGACATCGCGCATGAATATGAATATGAAGAAATGCAGCTAAAGACCACGGCCGAGCACACCCGCGCCTACGTCAAGATCCAGGACGGCTGCAATCAGTTTTGTTCCTACTGCGCCATTCCCCTGGCGAGAGGACGCGTTCGCAGCCGAAAGAGCGAGGACGTGCTCCGCGAGATCCGCGGCATTGTGGACGCCGGCTATAAAGAGATTGTCCTGACCGGCATTCACGTCAGCTCCTACGGCATTGATTTTGCGAAAAACGTCGCAGAGGGTGAGAGCGAGATCAGCGACTACCGGGGCGAGACGAGACTTTTCGACCTCATCGAGCAGATTCATGAGATCCCCGGCCTTGAGCGCATCCGCGTCAGCTCCCTAGAGCCCCGCATCGTAACGAATGAGACCGCAAAGCGCCTTGCGGCACTGCCCAAGGTTTGCCCGCACTTCCACCTTTCGCTCCAAAGCGGGTGCGACGAGACCCTAAAGCGCATGAATCGGCACTACACGGCGCAGCAATATTTCGAGAGCGTCCAGGCCCTTCGCGAAGCCTATGCACCTAGAGTTCCTGCCATTACCACCGACGTGATCGTCGGATTCCCTGGCGAGACTGAGGAAGAATTCGCAAAGTGCCGCGCCTTTTTGGAAAAGGTTGGCTTTTACGAGATGCATGTCTTTAAGTATTCCAAACGCGCAGGTACCCGCGCGGCCGTAATGCCAAACCAGGTTCCTGAGGAGACCAAGGCCGCAAGGAGCGATATTTTACTGGACCTCGAGCGCGAGCAGTCCATCGCGTTTCGCAAGGCCAAACTTGGCAAAACCGAACTCGTCCTCATGGAAGAGATCAAAGAAATCGATGGTAAACCCTACCTGCTTGGCCATACCATGGACTACGTGCGCGTTGCGATCCCTGTGACTGGCGCTGAGACAAAGGACCGCTCCGGCGAGATCTTACGCCTGGGGCTGCAGGACTTTTTGACGGAGGATATTTTACTTGGACTCGAAACTGATCTTTTTTGACATCGACGGCACCCTCATCACCCATGGCAAACATGAGCTTGCCCCTCGCACCGCGGAGGCCATTCGCAGGGCGCAGGAAAACGGCCATGTCTGCGTGATCAACACCGGCCGCACCGCCGCCCTCGTCATGGACTGGCTCCCGCAACTTGCCCCCTTTGACGGATACCTTTGCGGCTGCGGCACCCAAATCTTCTTTCAGGGTAAGAGCCTCATGCACCGCACCCTTACGCAGGACGAGGCAAAGCACATCATTGACGGCCTCGAAGCCCATAAGATCGACGCCATATTAGAGGGCGAGAACATGAACTTCACCCACGACTTAGGCCACATGCACACCGCCACCTTCCGCAAATACATTGCAGACCGCTACAGCCAGCGCATGTGGCAACCCTTCGAGAACGCCCCCGGCCGCTTTGACAAGTTCTTTTGCTTCGCCGATGATTCCCAGAGCGTCTACGACTTCATGAAGGACCAGGCCGACCTCTTAGACCTCATCGACCGCGAACACGGCTACTTCGAGATCGTCCCCAAAGGCTGTTCCAAAGCCACCGCGATGGATTTTCTCCTCGACCACTTGAATAAGTCGGGGAACTATCCGAAAATGATAACAACCGCTGACATGGTCGCCATCGGCGACAGCAACAACGACCTGCCCATGCTCCAACATGCCGGCACAGCCATAGCAATGGCAAAATCATCAACTCAAGTACTAGAACTTGCAGACTTTGTTACCACTACCGTCATGGATGACGGTATATACAACGCCTTAGACTGGCTTGGCTGTCTGTAACCCAGGCTGACACGGAAGGATAAAGGAGGAACCCCATATGAACATTTGGCATGACATTGACGAGAAGAGAATCAGCCCCATGGACTTCATGTCCGTCATTGAGATCAGCAAAGGCAGCAGCATGAAATACGAGCTCGACAAAGAGACTGGCATGCTCATGCTCG
>JAFPRF010000347.1 GCA_017400965.1 Lachnospiraceae bacterium | reverse complement strand
AATTCCTTGCCAACGGCCTCGATGGGCTTTACGCCAATGTTTTCAAGCTCCGTAACGAGCTGTCTGTAAACCTTGTTCATGCCATCCACGAAGGGATCGTCCTGATGGTCGGCAGGAACGGTTGCCAGACCTCTTTCAAAATTGTCGACCACGGGAAGGATCTTCTCGATCACGCTTCTCGCGCCGGTCTCAAACATTGCCGCCTTTTCTCTCTCGCTTCTGTTGCGGAAGTTCTCGAACTCTGCGAGCTGACGCTTTACTTTATCCTCGAGCTGATCGATCTGCTCTTTCATGGCGTCGCTTTTCGCCTTCGCCTGCTTCTTCTCAGCCCTTCTCTCAGCCCAGGATTTCTTTCCTTCGCCTTGCGCCTCCTCTTCGGTTTCTGCTTCCTCTTCGTCCGCTTCCTCCTCAGGAAGGTCCTGCGCCTCCGTCTCCTGCGCCATTTCTTCTGCTTTTTCTTCCTGTGCCTGCGCCGCCTTGATTTCTTCTTCGGCCTGCGTCACGTTCTGGTTATCGGTTTCTGCCATGTTGCATTACTCCTTTTTATATAATTCATCGAGCTTGGACTGTATGGTCCGCAGCGTTCCGATGACCTTGTCATAATCCATTCGCTTGGGTCCGACGATACCGATCGTACCCTTCATGCCTTCGCCAAGCTCGTAGGTGGCGGTGACCACGCTACAATCCTTCATGCTCTTGACGGGCGCCTCGTCGCCGATGTACACCTGAATGCCAGTGCCGGTCTCGCTCTCTAGGGTCTCTTGGATCAGGCTGCCGAGCTGCTGCTTTTCTTCGAAGGCGCCGACCAACTCGCTGGCCTTTCCGTTGTCCGTCAGCTCCGGGTAGCGGAAGATGTTGTTCGTTCCGCTGGTGTAGATCTCGAGATCCTCATCTGCCTTGATCGCATCGCCTACCGCGTCGATCACTTCGCCGATCAGGCTTCCGTGTACGCCCGCCTGTTGCTTCAGCGCTGCGATGATGCCAAGATTGATCTCCTCCATGGAGAGGCCATTTAGGTGCGTGTTGAGGAGGATGTTGAGTTTAAGAAGCGTCTCATCAGAAATCTCCTCGGTCACGTTGATGATGTTGTTCTTGATCACGTTGCCTTCCACAACGACCACTGCAAGGAGCTGTGAGGGATTCACCCGCGAGAGCTGTAAGAACTTCACCTTATTGCGGTGCGTGGACGGTGCGGAGATCATGGCCGCATATTGCGTATTCTGCGCGACTACCTTAGCGACCTGCTTGAGCAGCGTCTCCATCTTGTCCTGACGCTCTAGGAGCATTTCCTTGAGCTCAATGACTTCGCGATCCTTTTCCTCCATCATGGTGTCGACGTAAAAGCGATACCCCTGATCGGAAGGGATGCGGCCCGCCGAGGTGTGCGGCTGAATGATGTAACCCATCTCCTCGAGGTCTGCCATCTCATTGCGGATCGTGGCGGAGCTCAGGTTTAAGTCCGTGTACTTCGAGATCGTGCGGCTGCCTACCGGCTCCCCTGTCTCCAGGTAATTCCGGATCACGGCCTTCAGTATCTTCTTTTTTCTCTCATCCAATTCCACCGGAGATCACCTCTTTCGGTTTGTTAGCACTCAACCCAATAGAGTGCTAACACCTTATGCACTTAACATACACCTCTGCCCTTGCATTGTCAACGTCTTTTCCGCTAAAACTTTCTTAAAAATATATAAAAAGAACCCGCCTTTCCGAAATGGAAAGACGGGTCTCTTCTTAATTTAGATTCAATTAGGATTACAGTACAAAGCTGCCAGGGAACTCGCCGTTTACTACGAAGTATGCGGTGTTGTCTTCGGGCTTAACGTAGATCTCAACAGTCTTGAAATCCTCAGCCTTCATGTTCATGTCATACTGCCATACGTCCTGAGCGATCTTTACAAGCTCGTCCTGAGAGAAAGACTTGCCAGCGAACTGTACAAATACGGTAGCCTTTGCTGCTACGGTCTTAGCTGCCTTCTTAGCGGGAGCCTTCTTTGCAGGAGCCTTCTTCTCTACTGCGGGCTTCTCAGCCTTAACTGCCTTCTTAGCGGAAGCCTTCTTCTCTGCTACGGGCTTCTCAACCTTCTCAGCCTTCTTAGCGGGAGCCTTCTTCTCTGCTACTGCCTTCTCAGCCTTCTCAACGGGCTTCTTAGCAACTGCCTTCTTAGCAACCTTCTTCTCTGCTACAACAGGCTTAACTTCTTCTGCCTTAACTTCTGCGATTACCTTTTCGTCTGCCATGGGTATCTCCTCCTTGCTCATCTTGCGCCCGCGGCGCAAAACACATTCTACTTTTATTATTTACGCATTATTTGCGCTTGTCGCCTAATAATATAGCGTGTTTCCCTCGGCTTGTCAACCTTTCTAACAAAAATATTCACAAAATCTTTGAAAAAATTTTGTGAATATTTCATCCTTGACAAGCTAATATGAAATTTTCTTAGGAAAAACCTACTTTGCGAGGCCAAAATACAAGAGCACGATCACGCCCAAAACAATGCGGTACCAACCGAAAATCTTGAAGTTGTGCTTCCGAATAAAGGCCATCAGGAAGCGCACGATAAAGAGGGATACCACGAAGGAAACCACCATGCCGATCAGGATCAATGCGATCTCGAGCCCGCTGAAATCAAAACCGTTCTTGACAAGTTTTAGGAGACTTGCACCAAACATGACGGGGATGGCGAGGAAGAACGTAAACTCTGCGGCAACCGTACGGCTCACGCCGATCATCAGTGCGCCAAGGATGGTCGCGCCTGAGCGAGAGGTGCCGGGGAAAATGGCGGCCAGCAGCTGGAAGATACCGATCAGCAGCGCCGTCTTGAAGGTGATGTCATCAAGGTGCCTCACCACAGGCCTGCGGTTCTTGTTCCAATTCTCCACAACGATAAATCCGATACCGAAGACGATCAGTGCGATGCTCACGCAAACGGGATTGTAAAACAGCGCGTCGAACAGATCGTCAAAGAGGAGTCCAACGATGACTGCGGGTATGCACGCCAGCGCGATCTTTAACCACAGCATGATCTTATCCATCTTTACAAAGCCCATGATGCCGGGCTGCGAGTCCCGATCCGGCTTCTTGAAGGGCCAGATCTTATTCCAAAACAGGATCACCACCGCCATGATCGCGCCCAGCTGGATTACCACGTCGAATACGTCGAAAAATCCTTCGCTGACACTCTTAAAAGGAAGGAACTCTTCCACAAGGATCAGGTGTCCGGTACTGCTGACGGGCAGCCACTCCGTGATGCCCTCGACAATGCCGTAGATGATCGCCTTAATGATGTCAAAAAATCCGTCCATGTTAATTTTCTTCCTTTCCCAGATACTCCATCAGCGACTCGTAATGCTCTGCCGCCTCATCGTAGCCTTCCTGATACAGCTCCAGAAGGTTTTCTCGATTCTTCTCGATCCGCCCCACCTTGCTCGGGTGCTTCGGGCGAATGACGTACGCCGCGCCGGCGTCTACCTGCCGATAGAGATAATCCAAGGTTTCATTATATGCATTATGCCGATTTGCCATCAGCTCGTAAATCTTCGGATACTTCGCGTACCGCGCCTTGATCAGCGCCAGACTCGTCTTATCCGTGGGCTTTCTAACGTACCCCTCTTCCTTTGTCAGGACAACAACGTTCTTCCGATTGCCGTCTAAGATCGACTTCGCGATGGGGATCGAATCCGAAATGCCTCCGTCAAGATAGAGCTTTCCGTTGATCTCCACGTTCCGCGCCATGAGCGGGAGCGATGCCGACGCGCGGATCATGTCCATGTCCTTCTTTAAGTCGCGCACGCGCAGGTACTCGGGCAGTCCCGTCACGATGTTCGTGACCACGCTGTAGGCCTTGCCCTGGTACTGGCGATAAGCCTCATGATCAAAGGGCGCAAGATAATTCGGGATCAGGTCATAAGCAATATCCACGTTAAAGAGATCGCCCGTCAGGAGCAAGCTCCGAAAACTGCAATACATCTTGTCATCCAAATAGTCCACGGACACGTCCCTCGCGCGGCCCCTCTGCCTCGAAAGGTAGCTGCACATGTGACACGCGCCGGCCGAAACGCCGTATACGCTGGACAACATGATATTCTTATCTAAGAAAAAATCCAAAACGCCGGCGGTGTAAACACCCTTCATGCCGCCGCCCTCAAGCACCAAACCCGCCTGATACATGATGACTCCTTCCTACTTGCGATACTCCGCCTCAACGAACTTACGCATTGCATCAAGGGAACGCTTTACCTTCTCGGTGGAGATGCAATACGCCATGCGGAAGAACCCGGGTGCACCGAAATTGTCTGCAGGCACGAGGATCAGATCGTACTTCTTCGCCTTGTTACAGAAGAGAACTGCGTCGGGCTCCAATGCCTTCGGGAAAATGTAGAAGGTTCCGCCGGGCTTTACCACCGTGAAACCGAGCTCTACGAGGCAATCGTAGATCAGGTTCATGTTCGTCTCGTAGACGGAAAGGTCCGCCGTCTTGTCGAGCACGTCCGCCACTGCCAGCTGAATGATGGAAGGCGGGCAATTGTGACCAATTCCGCGGGAGATCTGCCCGCACATCACGATCATGTCCTCCGCATCCTTGCAGGCCGGGTTGATCGCCACGTAACCGATACGCTCGCCAGGGAGCGACAAGGACTTCGAGAAGGAATAACACATAATGGTATTATCGTAAAACTTCGACACGCAGGGCGCGTCAACCCCCGCGAACACAATCTCGCGGTAAGGCTCGTCAGAGATCAGGTAAATGTCATGTCCGTACTCCTCGGATTTCTTGCGCATAATGTCCGTGAGCTTTTGGATCGTCTCGGTAGAATAAACAACGCCAGAAGGGTTGTTCGGCGTATTTACCAGCACCGCCATGACCTTCTCCGTCAGCATCTCCTCAAACGCCGGGAAATTGATCTGGAAGGTCTCCGTGTTGGGAGGAACGACCTTCAGTACGGCGCCCGTCAGATTGACGTAAGGGCCATATTCCGGGAAGTAAGGCGCAAAGGTCAGGATCTCATCGCCCGGCTCCGTCACCAGACGGAACGCATGCGCCAGCGCGCCGGCTGCACCTGTTGCCATGAAAATATGCTCCTTGCGATAAGGAATGCCGAAGCGCTGCTCGAGGGAGGCTGCCACCGCCTCGCGAACGGAAGTGATGCCAAGGCTCGGGCTGTAGCCGTGGAGCTCCATGGGATCACGCGTTGCCAGCATCTGGATCATCCGATCCGTAAAGGCCTTGGGCACGGGCACCGAAGGGTTCCCCAGGCTATAATCGAAAACGTTCTCATAGCCGATCTCCTGACCGCGCGCCGTCGCAAACTCTGAGAGTTCACGGATCACCGACTTCTTCGAAAGCATGTCCTTGTACTTTTGAACTAACATTTGTTTCCTTCCTTTCCGGTTCCAGATCATTCCAGAACTGATCTACGTACAACAATTTATTGTACCTAAAAATCGCCCATATGACAAGCGAAACTTAACTTTCCGCCTCTTCCTTCGCGCCTTCCTCCATCTGCTTCATCTCATGCAGGAACCGTATCACAAATGGCACGGCCACAAACATCGTCAGGATGTCCGCAATGCCCTGCGAACACTGGATTCCCGTCAGGCCAAGAGCCGCTGAGGAAATGAGAAGCACCGGCAGGAAAAACAGCCCGCTTCGCAGCATTGACATGAGGGTCGCGATGCCCACCCTTCCAACGCTCTGGAAGAGCATGTTTGTGCAGACCGAGAGCGGCTGGAACACCTGTCCGATAAACTGCGCCGTTAGCGCCAGCGCACCGATCCGAACCACCTCAGGGTCATCCCGGAAGATCCGCACCAGCGGCTCCGTAAACCATACGCCCACCAGCGCCACGGTTCCAAGGAAGATCTCTCCGAGCAGGAACGTAAAAAGAAACGCCTTGCGTACGCGCCCGTATTTCTTCGCGCCATAGTTGAACGCGCAGACTGGCTGGAAGCCCTGCCCAATGCCGAGGGCCGTCGCAAAGGTAAAGAAGCATACGCGGTTCACGATCGACATGGCCGCCACGGCTGCGTCACCGTACAGGCCCGCCCTGTCGTTTAGGAGCATGGTCGACACGCTGGTCAGGCCCTGCCTTACCAGGCTTGGAAGACCCGTCTTACAGATCAGGCTTAAGTCGCTGAAATCCTTCGAAACGTTCTTCAGCGCAATCTTTCCGCTCGTCTTGCCCCGCAGGAACATCGAAAGCAACAGACTAAAGCTGATGGTCTGCGAAACGGCCGTCGAAATGCCCGCGCCAAGGATGCCCATCTGGAACTGGCTCATGAGCAGCCAGTCGCCAAAGATATTCAAAATGCCGCCCGATGCGAGGCCGATCATGGCGAAGGCCGCCTGCCCCTCGAATCGCAGCACGTTGTTCAAAACGCAGCTCGAGCACATGAACGGCGCCGCGAGCAAAATGTAAAAGGCGTAGGTCCTCGCATAGGGAAGGATCGTCTCCGTACTGCCAAGCAGCCGCATCAAGGGATCCAGCAAAAGCAGTCCAAAGGCCGTCATCAGCGCACCCGTCAGGAGCGCCGCGAAAAAGCCCGTCGAGGAGATCTTCGAAGCCTTGTCGACGTCCTTCGCGCCCAGCGCGCGGGAGGAAATGCTGCCGGCGCCCTGCCCGTACATAAAGCCGAAGGCCTGAATGATCGCCATGAGTCCGAACACCACGCCAACCGCACCGGAAGCACTGGTGCTCGCCGCGCTCAGCTCCTCGGCCGTGCCCTCCATGGGCCCCGCGCCGTACTGGCCGATAAAGAAGGTGTCCGCCATGTTGTAGACGCTCGTCACCAGCATGCTGATTGTCGTCGGAATGCCGAGCTTGATGACTAGCGGCCCGATCGGCGTCTCCGTCATCTTATGAAATTGTGCTTTTTGCCTCTCGGCCATTTCCTGATCGTTCATCTTTTCTCCAATTTCTGGAGTCCGTCCACGATCTCCTTCACGTAATCCGCAAGCTTTTTCTCCACGGCGCCCGCAACCTTCGCGTTGCACTTCCCCATGGGGATCAGGAATACCGGCACGTCCGCACCAGATACCGCCGTTGCCATCGCCGGCGAAATCTCGCCGAGCATCGCATTCGCCATGAGGATTCCCATGGGTCCGCAGATGGCATCCACTCTGCCTGCGTTATAGATCACGGGATTCTCCCCAGTCGCACCTAAGGAAGTCCCGCCCTTCATCATATTTGCCGTCGCAGTCGCATTCGTTCCCACCGCGATCACCTCCGCCTCAGGCATCGCCGCCGTGATCGCTTCCACCAAAAGCTTTCCTACGCCGCCGCCCTGGCCATCCATCACCATGATCCGCATATTATCATGCCCCTTTCACATACTCATAAAACATTATACTAGCAACCTGCAAAAGAAGCAAATAAAAAAGCCATTCCCCTGCTTTCGCGGGAAATGGCCTTTCCTTTGGATGATTTATTTCTTCTTGATCAGTCTTACAACAAAGATCAGTAAGCATGCGCCGATCACGCCACAGATAATGCTGCCGATGGGGCCGTGGAAGCTGATGCCAAGAACGCCGAAAAGCGCACCTGCAACTGCGCCGCCCACAACGCCAAGGATAATGTTGATCAGAAGACCATGATTGCTCTTCATGATAATACCAGCAAGCCAACCACAGATCGCACCACAAACCAGACTAATGATAAAGTTTAACATTTTTCTCCTGTCCTTTCTTTTACGATTGTTGCCATTGTAAAGTACTTTTGGTTCATAAGAAATTATATTCAATTTTTTGTATCGAGACAAGTATAAAATATCACAATATACCTCGCCTGTCAAGGTATATTTTCTAAAATATTTCTTAATCCTCTTCTGCCCAAACCCTTGCGCATTTCACTGCGCGGTGCCAACCTTTTAATAGTTTTTCGCGCCTCTCCCAGCTCATGGTGGGGAGGAAGTCCGCGCCGAGGCTCCAGTTGGCCTTGATCTCTTCCTTACTGGTCCAATAGCCGACTGCGAGGCCCGCAAGATACGCCGCACCGAGGGCCGTGGTCTCGATGCAAAGGGGACGCAGCACCTCCGTGCCGATCACGTCCGCCTGGAACTGCATCAGGAAATCGTTCGCGCTCGCGCCGCCGTCCACGGTCAGCGTCCGCAGCTTGATCCCGCTGTCCTGCTCCATGGCGGTGAGGACGTCCGCGGTCTGATAGGCGATGGATTCCAGCGTTGCGCGCACGAAATGATCCTTCGTGCAGCCTCTCGTGATGCCGACCACCGTGCCCCTCGCGTACTGGTCCCAGTAGGGCGCACCCATGCCGGCGAAGGCCGGAACAATGTAAACGCCCGCGGTGTCAGGCACGCGTCTCGCGTATTCCTCCGACTGAGAGGCCTTTTGGAACATGCGCATGCCGTCGCGCAGCCACTGGATCGCCGCGCCCGCCACGAATACGCTACCCTCCAAGGCATATTCCACGTGCCTCGCTTCGCTCGCCGCAATAGTGGTCAGGAGTCCCGCCTCCGAAGAAATGGCCTTCTCGCCCGTGTTCATGAGAAGGAAGCACCCCGTGCCATAGGTATTCTTCACCTGTCCCTGCTCGAAGCAACACTGGCCAAAAAGCGCCGCCTGCTGGTCACCGGCCGCGCCGGCCACCTTGATCCGCCCGCCGAGCACTGCGGGATCCGTCTCCCCATAAACGCAGCTCGAGGGCTTCACCTCAGGCAGCATGCACTTGGGAATGCCAAAGTAATCCAAAATCTTTTCATCCCAGCAGAGCTTATGGATGTCGAACAGCATCGTACGCGATGCGTTCGTATAGTCTGTTACGTGAACTGCACCCTTCGTTAGGTTCCAGATCAGCCAGGTATCCACGGTACCAAACAAAAGCTCGCCCTTCTCCGCGCGCTCCCTTGCGCCGTACACGTTATCTAAGATCCACGCGATCTTCGATGCGCTGAAATAGGCATCGGGGATCAGTCCCGTCGTCTCGCGCACGTAACTCTCCAGCCCATCCTTTTTCAGCTCCTCGATGCGGTCTGCGGTCCTGCGGCACTGCCAAACGATCGCGTTGTAAACCGGCTCTCCGGTCTTCTTGTCCCAGACGATCGTCGTCTCTCTCTGATTGGTGATGCCGATCGATGCGATCTTGTCCGCGCCCGCGCCAATCCGCGCCATGGCCTCGATCACTACGGCCAGCTGGCTCGACCAGATTTCCTTCGGATCATGCTCCACCCAGCCAGGCTTCGGATAAATCTGCCCAAACTCCTTCTGCGCCATGGAACAGATCTTGCCGCCTCTGTCAAATAAGATACACCTCGAGCTCGTCGTCCCCTGATCCAATGCCATTACGTAACCCTGCATGCCCCGTCCTCCTTCGTTTGTTATCAAAAAGAGTCTGTTTCCGCAAGCGAAAACAGACTCCTTACCCATCTTTCAAATTCAATTACTCATGATAGGGTTGCTTCCCGTCACATTCCTCGGAATGGAATCTGGAACAATGCTTGTCCCTATATTTCTTACAAAGCGCGAGCCTCCAATGGTCGTCATAACCCGTCTCTGCCAAGTCAATCTCCCAATACTCCTGATACAGCACTGGCTGACAGGGAGGATTGTGGATCCACCAGTCAGGATAGGGATACTGCTGTACGTATTTGTAGATCTCGTCGGGGCTCTTCTGATTCATCATTCGCTTGAACATGTCTGCATAGCTATTGCAAAGACCCTCTCGCCAGTCCGGTGCATCCGGGTCAAGCCACGGGAACACCATGAAGGGCGGTAAAATATCCATGTCTTTTAAGATATATACAACTTCCGGGTTTGCCTTGATGTACAAGAACAGATCCTCTGCTGCCTTCGCGTATGCCTCCAGCGCCGCTACTTCCTTCGGGAAGTGATTTCTCATCGCTTCCGTCTGTGCGGAATCCCCTAAGGAAACGCTGTGACTGATCTTACTCGTGTCATCCTGCATCTTCTTGATCTTTGATAGTTTTCGATTCGCAAAGACATCTTTAAGACCCATTACCGGTAACTCCTCTCAATCCATATTACAACACGTTGCATTCCCAAATCATCCAACGCAGAATATTATTATATACCAAAAATCCCTTTTCGTAAAGAGAAGATTTTGTCTATTCAGAACAAAAAATCCTTTTACGTCTGCAAATATTATAGCATATTTTCCTGTAAAAGAAAAGGACACGTCGAAAAAAACGTGTCCTTTTTCCGCGCCCCAAAATTGGTCGCAAGCTATGGTATTCTATTACGCGAGGCATACCACTTATTGTAGGTCGGTTACCTTGCCGATGAACAGGATCTGATCATTTTCGCTGTCATAGATCAGGAATGCGAAGGGTCTGGTGAGGTACACCTCCTTCACTTCCTTCTTATCCGGTATGAAAGCGGCGCTGTCCTTGACCATGATCGCGGTCACGGCTGCTGCCTTCGTGCCGTCCTCGTCGAGCTCGATCTTACACTTTTGGATGATATCGCTGATAAAAAGCTGTCTGTCCTCCAGCATTCTGCCAAACTCTGCCTTCTCCGGATCAAAGACGCGAAGCACACCCTGGGCCTTTAGGATGTCCACGATCTTACTGGCGGAGGTGTCGAAATTCAGCTTTGGCATTACCGCATGCACCTCGTACTCCTGGGTCCTCGACGCCATCAGGCTCGCAAGATCCAACTCCTCCGTCGTAAATTCGCCCTCTGCCTTGGGCAGGATGCCGATGAACTTAAAGCCGTTGTAATAGCTCTTCTCGAATGCGGTGCACTTTTCATTCTCATAATAAGCGTCAATGTGCGACCAGTCGATGAGCATCTCCTGCGTCGTTGTCTTTCCCGCCAGATTGGTGAACTGGTTCTCGTTCACGCCCCACTTGTCGCCCCAAGGAGACTCAAAATATACGGAATTGACAAGGATGGATGCCAGCTCCGGCGAAAACATGTTGGGCTTTACGATCTCCTTGATGAGGCCCTGCGTATGGACGTCGCACCAGTTATTGATCTTATCCGCAGTGCCGGTCGGATCACCCATAAAGTCCACGTTCTGCGCCTCTGCGCGGAATTTCTTCTTCACAACGTCCTGAAATTCCTTTTGCATCGTATCGCCCTGGCGCACCCAGATGGAATTCGCGATCTGGTACTGGAAGGAATACTTAGACCACCCTTCATCATGCGCTTCCAGCCCCTCCGCAAAGGTCAGGTACTGGTCCACCCAGTTCGCGTAATCCTCGCTTCCCAGATAACGATAGAGCTCCTTCGCCGTCTCGCCCGAGGTACCCTCCGTCGCCATGCCAAGGGCAATGTTCAGTGACAAGGGGCTGACCAGCGTGTTCGCGGGGATCTCTGCATAGACCTGATCCAGGAAATACGCTGCCTTTTCGTACGCGTTCTTTAGCTCCACGGGAACGATCTCCTGATTTTCATGACCGCCGAGCTGTTGCACCTCTCCGGAGCCGCCCGTCTGCGTCTGTTCCTGTTCCTGCGACTGCTGCCCTGACGCATTTCCCGTCCCGGCATCCGTGCAACCACCTAAAACCATACAAGCACATAATAGTGCGATCAATTTTCTCTTCATAACTCTTACCTCCAGCGTCTAATTTCCCCTCTGCCTAATAAGACGCAGCTTTTCACAAATAGTTCTTTGCCTTCGACAAAATATTCATGGTATTTTCCGATGGTTTGCGGTATAGTATGCTTAACAAATCCCTCAAGGAGGAAATCCAAATGGAACAAACCAAGCTGGTAGCACTGACCTTTGACGACGGCCCCTCCAACATCACGGAGCAGGTCCTCGACATTCTCGAAAAAGAAAGCATCGTCGGCACCTTCTTCCTCATCGGCCAAAACATCACGCCGGAGCGCAAGGCTACGATGGAGCGTGAGCTTGCCCTCGGCTGTGAGATCGCGAACCACTCCTTCACCCACGGCGACATGAGCAAGATGACCGCCGAAGTGATCCGCGACGAGATCGATAAGACCTCTGACCTCATCCGCGATACCGTCGGCGTGGAGACCAGGTTCTTCCGCCCGCCCTACATCGCGCTGAGCGACACCATGTATGCCAACATCAACATGCCCTTCATCTGCGGCCATGACAGCCGCGACTGGGATGCTTCCACCTCAGCGCAGGACCGCGTAGACCGCGTTCTGGCTGCCGTAAAGGACGGCTCCCTCGTACTCATGCATGACATGAAGGACAACGTAAAGACTTTGGAAGCCCTGCCTAAGATCATCGCAGGCCTTCGCGAAAAAGGGTTTTCCTTCGTGACCGCGAGCCAGATCTTTGACCAGAAGGGGATCGACCCCAACGTGCCGCACAAGATCTGGTCGAACGTGTTCGATTAAGGAAGGTCCTGCAGACCATCGAATGCTACGTCGTAGTATTGCAGTACCATCTTGACCACGCCGTCATAGCTGTTTTCCTGTAACAGGTCCGCCTGGGTGCTCCAACCCACGTCTGCCACCTGCGAGGAGACGGTCTCCAGCTTTTGCGCCGGATGGCTGACGGCTTCATAGCGCTCCTGCGCTGCCAAATAGGCATCCGAGCGATCCTTCATCACTTGCATGCTCACATGAGGCTGCTGCTTGTACAAAGCGGTAGCCTCTTCTTTTTCCAAGCTATTATAAAGCGTCTCCATGTAAGCATTGTTCAAGTAATAGTAAATCTCATTATAACCTGCAAATCGGATCAGCGGGTCATCACTCTGCGTGCATGCCAAAAAGGCAACGTAATTTGCCTCATTTTCCTGATAATAGCCCTGATGATGGGCTGACTCATGGGCAAACAAAAATGGGTAATAGAGGTCGTTGCAATACCGGTTCCATGTGATCTCCATCGTATAAGGATAGGTATAGCCACCGATGTCCATCCATTCGAGGAAATCCGAGCAGAGTGCATCCTTCATGCGCGGATAAAAACCCGATAACAGCGGCAGCTTATCCGCTTGCGCCCGCATGGCCGACGCCGTAGCTTTCTCCATGGCCGCATGGTCATAGATCACGCTTCCGTTCTCGTCCCGCGACACTTCCTCCGCCGCCTTGTTAATCTCGCTTACAATGAAATTTCTGACGTTCTGCACTTCCTGCAGCGTATAATTTCTCTCTGCTGCGCCTTCCACCTTTAGGACACTTCCCCGAAACGGCAAGATCCAGTTCAGCGTATAGACGAACAACAAAAGAACGATGCCGAAAAGAAAGCCCTTGCCGTAACCGGCCGCGAACCTTCGGTATCCCGCCTTCCCTCTTAAAAACAAAAGGAGCACGAGAACCACCAGCCCGATGAGCACTGTCAGCGCGCCGAGATACCCCAAAATCTCCCCAAGCGGGAATGGGATCCAACTCGTCAGAATGCCCAGTGCGTCACTGATCACGCCATATAAGGTTTTCTTATACAGGTCACAAAAGGCCTGCATGCAGCCGAGCAGATTCATAATGATCGTAACTGCCGTCAGCCCTATGATCCAGCGCCAAAACTCCGTTTT
>JAFPRF010000346.1 GCA_017400965.1 Lachnospiraceae bacterium | reverse complement strand
GTTCGTGCGCCTCGCCTTCGCCGTGGCCATCAACATCGAACCCGAGATCCTCATTGTCGACGAGGCACTCTCCGTGGGCGACGTCTTCTTCCAGTCCAAGTGCTACCACAAATTCGAAGAATTCAAAGAGATGGGAAAGACAATCGTCTTTGTAAGCCATGATTTAAACAGCATTTCCAAATACTGCGACAGAGTGTTCCTCCTGAATAAGGGCACCCTCCTCGGCGTCGGCAACGCGAAGGAAATGATCGATGCCTACAAGCAGGTCCTCGTGGGACAATACCGCGCAAACGGCTCCCGCGGCACCACCCAAGGCGCCCTCGACGAAGCCTTTGCGGAGGCGGAGGGAAAGAACCCCAATGCCTTGGAATACGGCGATGGCAGCGCCGTGATCGAGGAATACTACCTGACCGACGAAAACGGGATCAGAACCAATACCTTACTGAAAGGTACCGAGTTTACCCTGCATGAAAAGATCCGCTTTACCAAGGACGTCCCCGCGCCCATCTTTGCCTTTACCGTAAAGAACGTGCGCGGCACCGAGATCACCGGTACCAATACCATGTTAGAGAAGGCCTACCTCGAGGGCGCAAAGGAAGGACAGGTTCTCGAAATCACCTTTACGCAAAAGGTCGACCTACAGGGCGGAGAGTATCTGCTGTCTTTGGGTTGCACTGGCTACGAGGGCGACGTGTTCAAGGTCTACCACAGACTCTATGACGTACTAAACATGACGATTGTATCCGACAAGAACACCGTGGGCTATTACGACATGAACTCGAAGATCACGGTAAGGGATGCTGCGGAGTTGTAATTTATGAGCGAAACAGTGAAAAAACAAGAAGTGAATATCCCTGAGACCGAGACCATCGGTAAGGTGACCTTAGATCTCTCCAAATATCCCGGCGAGGACCTCTACAGCGACGGCGCCGTGGAGGAGGAGCTCTTAAAAATCGCGCGGGATCTGGCACCCATCGAATACCCCAGGGTGATCGATGAGCGGGGCAGTTGGCCAGTTCTCTATCATTTTTCCAAGCAGAGGGAGAACATCGTGGAATGGCTCCCCATCACGAAAAATGACAAGGTCCTCGAGGTCGGTAGCGGATGCGGCGCCATCGCAGGGGCGCTCTGCGAGAAGGCAGGAAGCGTTACCTGCGTGGACTTATCGAGAAGGAGAAGCCGCATTAACGCCTATCGCCACGCGGAGTGCGATAATTTGACGATCAAGGTCGGAAACTTCGCGGACGTGGAGCCCGAGCTCGACCGCGACTATGATTTCATCTGCCTCATCGGCGTCTTTGAATACGGCATCAGCTACGTCGGCGGACAGACGCCCTTCGAGGATTTCCTGAACATCATCAAGAGCCACGTAAAACCGGGCGGACGCATCGTCATCGCCATCGAGAATAAGCTGGGCATGAAATACTTCGCGGGCTGCCGCGAGGATCACATGGGCACCTACTTCTCCGGGATCACAAATTACGTGGACGGCGGACACGCGAGAACCTTTAGCAGAAAAGGCCTCGAAAAGATTTTTGAGAATTGCGGCGTGAGCGACGTACATTTCTATTATCCCTATCCGGACTACAAGTTCATGACCATGCTCTATAGCGACAAGCGCCTTCCCGGAAAGGGAGAGCTGTCCAATAATTTACGCAATTTCGACCGCGACAGGATTCTGTTATTTGACGAGAAGAACGCCTTCGACGGCGTCTCCGAGGACGGCCTGTTCCCGGTATTTTCGAACTCCTTTTTGGTGATCCTTGGACCCGACTGTGAGACGCAGTACGTGCGCTATTCCAACGACCGCGACCCGCAGTTCCAGATCTGCACCGAGATCGCAGAGAAAAACGGAAAGAAGATCGTTCGCAAGAGACCTTTAAGCGAGAAGGCTTCGGATCACGTGGCGGCCATGGGGCAGGCCTATGAGAGCCTAAAGGAGCGCTATGAGGGCGGCGAGATCACCGTAAATCGCTGTGCCATGACGGAGCAGGGAGGACTGCCCTGCGCGGAGTTTGAGTTTGCCAAGGGAACGACCCTTGCGGCATTACTCGATCATGCGCTGGACGCGGGCGATGAGAAGGAATTCCAGAGACTTTTTACGGAGTATCTGCGCAGGATTGATTATCACAGTGAGATGCCCGTCGCGGACTTTGACCTGGTGTTTTCCAACATCCTCATCGACGGCAACGACTGGACGCTCATCGACTACGAGTGGACCTTCGGAAAGCCCGTGGAGACCAAGGAACTGGCCTTTCGCGCCGTGTACTGCTACCTGTTGGAGGATGAAAAGCGCGAGCGCCTGCCCATGGATTGGGTGCTGGAGCAGCTCGGGATCACGCCGGAGGAGGCAGATGCCTACCGCGCACAGGAGCAGGAATTCCAGAAGTACGTGGAGGGACAGCGCCTGTCCATGGCAAAGCTACGCGAAAAGATCGGAAAGCGCATCATTAAGCCTTGGAAGTTAATCGAAAACTATACGGACAATGAACAGATTTACCGCGTGCAGATCTACGAGGATCTGGGGAGCGGATATCAGGAAGAGAAATCCTATTTTGTCCCGGATGCATATGTATCCGACAGACAGGTGGAGCTGGAGCTGAAGGTCAGCGGGAGCGTGAAGACGCTGCGCATCGACCCCATCATGGACAGCTGCATCGTGAAAGTACTGGAGATGACCTTCAATGGGGAGAAGGTCCCTCTGGATAAGAAAAAGGTGCTGCTCGTCAATGGACGGAGCAGCGGCGGAGAGACGCCGAGCATTGTTTTCCCGACGGAGGATCCGAACTTAGGCGTAAACGTAAGCCTTCTGTCGCCGAAGCCGGAAAACATCCTGTACGCCTCCTTGGAGGTGACGAGGATCCCGAAAAATGCGGCGGAGGATCTTTGCGGCGCACTGGCAAAGCACATTAGGCTCTAGGCGTGCGATCATTTAGAGAGGGTAGAATTTGGGAGTCAAGGGGACGATCAAAAAGCTGGGGGAGGTACCCAGCGTCATAGGATATGAGGCAGAGCTTCGGACCATGCAAGGCCAGTATGAAGAATGGCTTTTTTGGCAGGAGCATGCCCAGGCAATGAAGGAGACCGTGGATCCGTCGAACTATTTCGGCAATCATCCGATCCGCGCCATTCAGTACTGTTTCCAGATCAATCCGAGGACGATGCTTTTATACGGTGACGAGGATTGCAAGTGTAAGGACGGCGCGATGGGGAATCCCTGGTTTCGGCCGGACTGGTCACCGGAGCGCTTGGAGAGCTGCTTTTATCTGGGGAGCCTCATTGCCATTCGCAGAACCTTTTTGGAGGAGCAGCTTCCGAACTGGAAGGAGATCTTTGGGCCTTATGAAATATTCGAGCGAAACGAAGAGAACCATCTGATCTATACGGAGCCCAGCGCGGTTTTTGTGAATGAAACACCCACGGAGGAGTACCGTAACGCCGTCTTTGCCCTCTGCGAGCAGGCGGGCGGCTGGGAGAAAGGGTGCGAATCGATCGCTCATCTTCCAGGCATTTTGCATCATAACTCGAAGCAGGAGCACCTCGAGGCCTTTGCTAGTCCCAACATGCGCTATCACCGCGAGCGGACAATACATACGGGACTGCTTTCCGTGATCATCCTGACCAAGGACCATCCGGAGCTCCTAGAGCAATGCATTGCCTCGCTAAAGAAGGCCTGTCGTCCCGCGGAAAACGCGGCAAGCGGCCAACAAGAGGTACCCTGCGAGATCATTGTCGTTGACAACGGCAGCACGCGCGAAAACCGCGAACGCATGGAAAAGCTCACGGGGATCACATATTTGTATGAGCCCATGGAATTTAACTTCTCCCGCCTATGCAACATTGGCGCGGCGAATGCGAAGGGTGAGTACTATCTGTTCCTCAACGACGACGTGGAGCTTTTACCGGAAAGCCGCGTGGATCAGATGATGTCCCTTGCGGCAAGGCCTGGTGTTGGCAGCGTTGGACTGAAATTATATTACCCCGGCGGGACAATGATCCAGCATGTGGGGATCACGAACCTGTCCACGGGGCCGGTACATAAACTGTTATTTTTGGACGACAAATCCGAGTATTACTTTGGCAGAAACCGCGGCATGTTTGACCTGCTGGCCGTTTCGGCGGCGTGCGTGATGTTGCGCGCCGAAGTGTTCCGTGAGGCGGGCCAGTTTGATGAAAGCCTGGCCGTGGCCTACAATGACGTGGCGCTGGGATTTCAGCTGCATGAACTGGGTTATCGCAACGTAATCTGCTGCGATGCGTATGCTTATCATCATGAATCCTTAACCCGCGGGAGCGACGCGCAGGAGCAAAAGCGCGAGCGCCTCATGAAGGAGCAGGAGCGCCTTTACGAGCTCTTCCCGAAGCTCAAAGGCAAGGACCCGTACTACTCGGAGTTCCTCAGCCGCCAGGCGACGGACACCTACGTGCGGCCAACCTATGAGACCGCAAAGAACGCCTGTCAGAGCATCGTGCCAAAGCCTGCGACGGTGATCTCGGGGATCCGCATCGATCCCTGCTTAAACGTTGCAGTGGAGGAAGAGCGAGACGGCGAGATCATTGGCTATGCCGTGGTGCTCGGCGATGACAATGCCTGCTATGACCGGTATATCATCCTTGAGAAAGATTCCGGTGAACGCTATCAGGCAAAGCTTAATGCCCAGTATCGCCCAGATCTCGCGGCAAAGATGGCAGACCAGGTGCACGTGGCGCTCAGCGGTTTTTGGATCCGTTTGGAGCCAGGAATCTTACCTGCCGGTAAATATCGCGTGGGGTGCCTGGCAAAGCGTAAGGTGGGGAACCTAAAGCTCTTTTACTGGAGTACAAAGGAATTAAAGATCAAGTAAGAAGCAAAGGAAATCGATATGTCGGATTTGGATTATAAAGAGCTTTATGAGAAGGAAGCGCTGAAATGCTCTGACCTGGCCGGAAGGCTTTCGGAGCTGGAGATGAAAAACCAGGAGCTGGAATGGAATCTCGGCCGCATCAAGGGCAATCCCCTCTGGAAGATGACGGGACCGCTTCGCAAGTGCGTGCACTGGGGCATCCGCCAGAGAGACAGGCTGCGGAACTGTGGCAGCATTAAGGGCGTTTTCCGAAAGATGGATCAAAAAAAGCTGGAGCATAAGGCCATGAAGGCTCTCGGAACGGACAGCTTCCCGAGCCCCGAGCAGGCGGCAGCCGAGCGTGCCACCACCTTTCCACGCATGGTAAAGATCAGCATCCTCGTGCCCCTATACAATACGCCGAAGGAATTCCTCGTGGAGATGATCGAGTCCGTGACGGGCCAGACCTATCCGAACTGGGAGCTTTGTCTCGCTGACGGTTCGGACGCGGAGCATGCCTTTGTGGGCGAGGTTTGTAAGGAGTATGCGGCGAAAGCGGACGGCCGCATCGTCTACAAAAAACTCGACAAGAACATGGGCATCTCC
>JAFPRF010000050.1 GCA_017400965.1 Lachnospiraceae bacterium | reverse complement strand
CTAACGACATAGATTCCAAGCAAAATGATACTGATCAGTAAAAAGATCGCCGTCATTTGAAAATGCCTGGAAACCTGATATCTCTTCACCGCTTGCCCCTCTTTTAATCTACGCTTCCTGCTCCTTGCGTTCCAACGCCTGTCTTCTCATGTCCTGCGCGTTGGTGATCGCTGCTTCAGATAGTTCGTCACTGCCTAACAGCCTTGCCAACTCTCCAATCGACTCAACCTCAGTCAGGAGTCGCACGTTTGTTGAAGTACTGCTTCCATCCGTACTCTTCTCGATCAGAAAATGCGAATCCCCCATCGCAGCGATCTGCGGCAGGTGGGTAATGCAGATCACCTGATGCGCTTTTGACACCTTTCCGAGCTGCCCGGATACCTGCCATGCCGTCTTACCGCTGATACCGGAATCGATCTCATCAAAGATCAGCGCATCGACTTCATCGCGCTCCGCCAGCACCGTCTTGATTGCCAGCATGATTCTCGAAAGCTCACCGCCGCTGGCAACGGCCCCCAAAGGCCTTCTCTCCTCACCAGGGTTCGTTGAGATCAAAAACTCCACGTCGTCGGCACCCTTTTCGGTCGGTTCTTCCAAGTCACCTACGTGAATCTCAAAATCCACGGTCAGGAAACCCAGCTGCTCCAATGCCTTTGTCAGCAGTCCCGTCAAAGTCTTCGCATTCTTCTTTCGGATCTTCGAAAGCTTTTCACAGGCAGCCGCCAATTTCTTTCGCTCTTTTTCTACGTTCGCCTTTAAGTTTTCCAGATAGGCATCATAGTCCGAAAGCTTCTCCAGATAGGCTTGGCGCTCCTCACCGTACCCTATGATCTCTTCGATGGTATTGCCATACTTTTCCTTCAGGCGATTGATGAGATTCAGTCGCTCCTCGGTCTCATGAAGCGCTTCCTCGTCGAAGGTCACGTCCTCCATGTAGTCCGCGATGTCGCGATTGTAATCCGCAAGGAGGCTGTCAACCTCTGCGAGCTGGTCTTCCAATTCTGCCAGTCGCTTATCATAGCCAGAAACGCTTCCAAGGGCCCTGAGCGCCCTGCTCAGCGCGCTTCCCGCGCCGTCAGAGCTCGTATAGGAATAGCTCTCGCCGAGAGCTTCCATGATCTTCTGCCCGTTGACCATCACGCGGTATGTCTCTTCGAGTTCTTCGTCCTCGCCGCTTCGAAGGGCTGCGTCTACGATCTCCTGACATTCATATTCCGCAAGGGATTGCTCCCTAGCCCGTTCCTTTTCATCAAGGCTCTCAGAGGACAATTCCTTTAAAAGCTCTTTCCAAGCATGAAAGCTAACTGAAACCTCAGATAGTGCCTCCTGCGCTTCCTTGCCGCCGAAGGCATCAAGGATCTCCAGATGCTTCTTTTTGTGCAGGAGCGACTGATGCTCATGCTGTCCGTGAATGTCGATCAAAACCTCTGCAAGCTCTTTTACCTGCTTCGCGGTAACGACCTCGCCATTGATGCGAAAAACGCTCTTTCCGACCTGCATCTTACGCGTGATCAGAACGCTCCCGTCCTCCTGCGTCTCCAGTTCCATCGAAAGAAGGCGCTCGCGCACCTTCTCATTTCCCGAAAAGCTCAGCTCCACCAAAGCGGATTCCGCGCCCTTGCGGAGCATGTCCTTGTCAAACTTGGCCCCCAGTGCGAGATTTACGCTTCCCAAAAGGAGCGATTTACCTGCACCCGTTTCACCCGTCAGTACGTTCAGTCCTTCTCCAAAGGAGACCTCCGTCTCCTCCATCAGCGCCAGATTTTTCACGTGTAAGCTTTGTAACATGTTTCCTCCTTCTGCCGCCTTCTTTGCATCAGATATTGCCTATGTGGCCCCCACAGCCACGCATTTTCTTACTTACAGATCTCGCTGAGCTTTCCCATCAGCTGCTTGGTCTCATCCACGGTGCGCACGGCCACCATGATCGTGTCATCGCCCGCGATACAGCCAACCACCTCAGGGAATTGCAATGCATCGATCGCCATGGCAACTGCCATTGCCATGCCGGATACCGTCTTTACCACAAGGATGTTTTGTGCCATGTCCATGGAAACAAAACCGTCCTTAAGGACACGCACGAGCTTTTCATTTTCATGATCGCCGGACTCCCTGTGGAACGCTACGTAGCGCTGTCTCCCGCCCGGCATGTCGCCGGTGGAAAGCTTGGAAAGCTTTAACTCCCGAATGTCACGAGAGAGTGTCGCCTGCGTTACCAGAATGCCTTCCTGCTCGAGATAATCACGGAGCTGCTCCTGCGTCTCCACGACGTATTTTTCGATGATCTCTAAAATCTTATGTTGCCGAATCTTTTTCATGTCCCCGTCCCTCAAATCCCATTCTTAATCCTTCATTTTCTGATGTAGCGTCTCAAGGAAGCTT
>JAFPRF010000345.1 GCA_017400965.1 Lachnospiraceae bacterium | reverse complement strand
TAAAATGTCAATAGTCTCGCAAGAGGCGTGAAGGAGTACTTCATTTCATGAAGAAATTGAAACTGTTCATATGCTTTTGCCTTGTGACCGTTTGCATGGCGGGCTGTGGACGGGCGGTATCGGAGGAGGCGGCACAAATGGCGTCTTCGGAGCTTCCCAGCGTAGAGATGGGAAGCAAGATCGGCGTCGAACAGACGAAGGTTTACCAGTCCGTTCCAAGACAGCAACAAGAGGCGACCAAGCCTCAGAAAGTCCAAGCATCCAAGGCTGGGGAAAGCGATAGTGACAATCAAATAGTGACGGAAAGCTCAGAAATCTCAGAAGCCGAGGATTCCGAGGACGCCGAAAGCTCCGAAGAACCCCGTGAGCTGACGGAGCAGGAGCTGAAAAAGCTCCAGTGGTCCGTGCGCGGTTCGGACAATGGCTTTTTTGTAAGTCATTATAGCCGCCCGGAGGAGATCGAGTGGCAAAAGGTCTTTGCAGGTGGCGCGGGTCTCGGGATCACGCTCAGTGATGCACAGGTGGACATCGTCCGCGAGAACCTTCGTCAAGCGCGCATTGAAGAAATGGAACGCAAGGCGGAACTTATGGGGATCGAGCCGGTAGAATACGAGGACGGCGAACAGCCGCAGGAGGAACCCTACAGCGAGGAAGAACTTGCCCTGAACGCGAGCATGATCACGGCGCTGACGAATCGCTCCGTAAGCAACTTCGTAAAGTCCCGTACCGGACTGGATTATTCCGAAGCCAGACACCCCTTGGAGTGGACGGCCCTGGACCGCAACATCATTTATGACATTCCGGCGGAAAAGGAAACCATCCGCGTGGAATTCATGAGCGCGACGGTTTGTGACAATGTTTACGAGATTTATTACCGCAAGGCCGTATGGGCCCGCGAGAAAAAGCCGGAATACGTGATGAAGGTCTATTATGAGAAGGGAAAATGGAACTTCATTTCCAACTTGCCCTTAGACCAGACAGAGCCCATCACGATGGCGGACATCGATTATGTTTCCTCGAAGGAGCTGGCGCGCCTGCAGGGTGCGGTGGAGCTCATCGAGGTACCGGAGCTTCCCGAGGAAGAAACCTACGAGGAAGTTGCTGACACAAAGAAAAAGAAGACTGCCAAGGAACCCGTGACGGCATGGGCCGTGATCACGGCGCTGCAGGACGACAGCGTGATCAGCGTGGAACGCGTCTATGACGGCGACGGCGTAGCGCAGGAGCTGCAAAAGGAGCGTATTTATATTCCTGGCGAAAGTATCGCAACCTATACGCTGCAGGCCGGCGAAAAGCTGGGCCTCAAAGTGACGCTGACCGATGCACCGAAGGTTTGCATTCGGATCCGCTCGAACGGTTATTACGGCGAATATGCCTTTGGCAGTGAGAACTGGTTAAAGCGTAATACCAAGGAGGGATTCCCGCTTTCGACTTACGTCATCGGACGTAACGCTGACGGAGAGCATCGCGGAACCGATTTCACGAGCGAAAAGGAGCTCATGAAGCTCTTAAACGGCACCTGGCTGTTTTATGACGGCGCGATGGGAGAGTATACCGCGATCGTTCGCTTTACGCAGCAGGGGGGCCTGACCATCGAGACCTATGGCGAGGAATATCGCATGGAGATCTACGGGTATGACCGCCTCTATACGGATTCTCGCAATGATCCGCCTGACGTGATCAGGGTGCGATCAACGGACGAGGAGACCCTCGAAAAGTTTACAAAGTACTACCCCTTCATGGTAAAGAAGGTCGGTGATTACCGCATCAGAGCCGTGCAAAAGGATGGCGTACAGCTCCTTTGCCTGTCCTTTGAGAATAAGGGCAAGGACGGGCTGTCGTACCTCCTTCCAGGCGCGGACCCTTTGGCGGATGAAATAGTTCTGTACCGTTTTGACGGAGCAACTTCGGAGGACGGGGCGGAAGGAAAAGGATGAGTGACATGAAGATCAGTGAAATCGTAGCAGAAAAGAAGTATTCCGTTTCCTTTGAGGTATTCCCTCCAAAGACGAAGGACAACATGGAAACCGTTGTAACGGCCGCGCGTAAGATCGCGGACCTAAAGCCCGCCTTCATGAGCGTGACCTATGGCGCAGGCGGCGGCACCAGTGAGTACACCGTGGAGATCGCAAGACAGCTTCAGCAGGAGCAGGGCGTTCCCATGATGGCACACCTCACCTGCATCACCTCCGACAAGGAGACCGTGGACAGACAGCTGGTACTCCTGAAGGAAAAAGGCATTCAAAACATTTTGGCACTGCGCGGTGACCGCCCTGAAGGGTTTGAACCCACCGAGAAGAATTTCAAGCATGCCATTGAACTCGTGCGCGAGATCAAGGAGTTCGACCCGAACTTCTGCATCGCGGGCGCCTGCTATCCGGAAACCCATCCCGAGGCAGAGACACAGCAGGAGGACATCAAGTTCCTAAAGGAAAAGGTGGATGCAGGCATGGATTTCCTCATCACCCAGATGTTCTTCGACAACGCCGCATTCTACAGCTACATGTATCAGCTGCGTGAGGCAGGGATCATGGTTCCGGTGCATCCCGGCATCATGCCCATCGTCAACGCAACGCAGATGAAGAGAACCTTAAAGCTCTCTGGTTCGCAGCTTCCGCAGCGCTTCCGCCGCATTCTCGATACCTTTGGAAGCACGCCGGAATGCATGCGCCAGGCGGGCATCGCCTACGCGACGGATCAGATCATCGACCTGTTCGCAAACGGCTTTAAGACGGTCCACGTTTACTCTATGAACAACCCCACGGTGGCGGCGGCGATCATGGAAAATCTGTCAAAGATCATAGCATTATAAGATCACAAAGCGGGGAGGCTTCGGCCTGCCCGTTTTTTTATGTTCTGGGCATGAAAATTGGTTGAAAACGCCGATGAAAGCGAGTATAATAAGATCGTTATAGTGTATCCTGAGATAACTATGGAGGATTGCGAAATGGATTTTGGCAGTATGATGAAATTCGTGGGTGCTTGGAACAGCTTTAAGACCAACCATCCCAAGTTTCCCGCGTTCTGTAAAGCGGTTGCAGACAAGGGCTTAAAGGAGGATTCCGTCATCGAGATCATCGTGACGACGCCCGAAAATGAGAGGATCGAAACGAGCCTGAAGATCAAGGCCAGCGATCTTGAGCTCCTGCAGAGTCTCGGCGGGTTTGGCGGTTTCGGCCAATAAGCGTAAACCGCAAAAAGAGTATGAGAAAGAAGGCAATTTGTTAATGGCAAAGGAATTACTAAAGCGTGAGGACGTACGCGTGGAGGATACCTGGAAGGTAGAGGACATGTACGCCACCGCGCAGGACTGGGAAAAAGATTTACGGGAGATGATGGCGCTTGCAGAAAAGATCGCCGGCATGGAAGGGAAGATTTCCGCATCCGCGCAAAACCTCCTGCAGCTCCTCGAGTGGAGCGCAAGATTTGGGGAGAAGATCGATCTCGCGTACAATTACGCAGAGCGTCTTCATGACCAAGACACGAAGAATACAAAGCATCAGGCCATGACCGCTAAGGTGATGAACCTGTATGCGCAGGCATCTGAGAAGATGGCATTTGTAGAGCCGGAGATCATCGCGTTAGAGGATGAGACCTTAGATGCATTTTACAAGGCAGAGCCCGGTCTGGAGTTCTATCGCATCCAGATCGACAACATTCGCCGCATGCGCGCCCACAGCCTGTCTGCTGAGCTGGAGAAGCTCATGGCGCAGACGATGGAGATGAGCCAGGTGGCATCCGATACCTTCTCCATCCTCAACAACGCGGACATGCAGTTCCCGGAGATGGTGGATGCTGAGGGCGAGACGATCCGCATCACCCACGGCCGCTACGGTTCCTTACTGGAGAGCCCGGACAGACGCGTTCGCCGAGAGGCTTTTGAAAAGCTCTATTCCCAGTATCATCAGTTCAACAATACGCTGGCGAGCCTTTATAACGGCCAGGTAAAGTCCCTGATCTTCAACGCGAAGGCACGCAAGTACGCGTCAACCCTTGAGGCGGCAGTGGACGCGAACAACGTATCGCCGCAGGTATATAAGAACCTTGTGGATACCATCGACGCGAATTTGGAGCTCTTGCACCGCTACGTAAGACTTCGCAAGAAGTGCCTTGGTCTGGACGAGCTGCACATGTATGACATTTACGTGCCCATGGTGAGCGGCGTCGCAAAGACGATCCCCTTCGATGAGGCAAAGGCAACGGTCTTAAAGGCATTGGTACCGCTTGGCGAGGATTATCTCGCAAAGCTCCGCGAGGGCTTTGAGAATCGTTGGATCGACGTATACGAGAACGAGGGCAAAAGAAGCGGCGCTTATTCCGCCGGTGCTTATGGAACGCACCCTTACGTGCTCCTAAATCATAACGACACCCTCGATGCCATGTTTACGCTGGCACATGAGATGGGTCACGCGCTGCACAGCTGCTACTCCAACGAAAACCAGCCTTCGATCTACGCAGGCTATAAGATCTTTGTCGCAGAGGTGGCCTCCACGACGAACGAGATCCTGCTCCTAGAGTATCTGCTGAAGAATACGACCGACAAGAAGGAGAGAGCATATCTCCTGAATCATTATCTCGACAGCTTTAAGGGCACCGTATTCCGCCAGACGCAGTTCGCGGAGTTCGAGATGCGCAGCAACGCTCTTTGCGAGAGCGGCGAGAGCCTGAACGCTGAAAACCTGAATCAGATGTACTACGAGCTGAATCAGAAATATTACGGTCCGGACATTGTTTCCGATCCCCAGATCGCGTATGAGTGGGCGAGAATCCCGCACTTCTATTACAACTTCTACGTGTACCAGTATGCGACGAGCTTCTGCGCATCCGTGGCGATCGTAAAGTCGATCCTGAGCGAAGGCGCACCTGCCGTAGAGCGTTATAAGAAGTTCCTCTCCGGCGGCTGCAGCAAGCCTCCCGTAGAGCTCTTAAAGATCGCGGGCGTGAACATGGAAACGGCAGCGCCCATCGAATCCGCCATGAAGGTGTTCGAGCAGATCCTGGGCGAGATGGAAGAGTTAGTTGGTTAACGAGGAAAACTGCATGGAAAAGAAAAATCTTGCAAACATGAAGGTCAAGAAAAAGACAAACGATAAGCCCTGGGAGAAGATGTACGAGGGCAAGGAGAAGGCCGGCGCGAAGCCGACCGCTGGTAAGAGCGCAGGTGCCGGGAAAGCCGGCGCGGCAAAGACGGGTGCCAAGACTGGCGCAAAGGCCGGAACGAAGCCGGCAGCAGGCAAGGCTGAGAATGCGAAGCCCGCTAAGCCCGTGAAGGAGATCCGCGATTTCCTCTATCTCGTTCCGAAGCGCACCAGCGCAAAGAATCTGGCGAAAACGCTAACCTTCCTTGACCAGAAGAGCATTGAGATCTGGGAGGACGAGTGCGTTCTTGAGATCCAGGCAAACGGCATCATCACCTTTGAGGACATCCGCGACAGCCTGGAGAAGGAAGACGAAAAGGTCTTAAACGACCTGCGCATGAAGCAAGTGATCTCCTGCGACTATGAGTCCACGGACGTCGAAACCGTACAGAAGGTCATGGATGCGTTCCTGAAGGCCTTTGGCGGAAAGATTGCTTCCGACACGGAGGATTTCACCCCGTTCCTCGAAGTAAAGAACCTGTAAGATCATGAAAGAAACAACACTATGTTACCTCGAGCGTGACGGCAAGTACCTCATGCTCTACCGAAACAAGAAAAAAGAGGACCCTAACGCCGGAAAGTGGATCGGCGTCGGCGGAAAGCTAGAGCCGGGCGAAACCCCGAGACAGTGCGTGATCCGCGAGGTCCGCGAGGAGACGGGCATCGCTGTGCAGGACGTCACGTACCGCGGAAAGATCATCTTTTGGCTGGATCCTTGGGAGGATGAGATCACCTATCTCTACACGGCAACGCAGTTTGAACTCCCGAAGGACGGTGCAGACTTTATCTGTGATGAGGGCGAGCTTCGCTGGATTCCGTTCGAAGAGATCCCAGACTTAAGTCTTTGGGAGGGGGATCGCTACTTTCTGAAGCCTTTGATCGAGGGAAAGTGCGAGATCGACATGGAGCTACGTTATCATGGTGATGAGCTGCTTTCCGTTACGGAAAAACCCGTGCTTTCGCGGGAGAACGTCACGGAGCTGGCCTATCACAAATTCTTGAACCTGTACGATCTAAGCTATGCGCCGGGGCGGCATTATTTCATGGCGTCGCGCCGCACGCTGGGTGACATCGTTCCCCTAAAAGGCGCCGAGGCGTTTCGTGAGATGACGCCGGATGCGGTGGGATGTGTCGTGGTCATTGAGTGTCAGGGGGAGGAGCCAAAGCTCTTACTTCTGCGCGAGATGCGTTACGCCGCGGGACAATTTCTCTTGGGCGTTCCCGCCGGACTTTTAGACCCGGAGGATGCCAAGGCCGAGGAACCGGCCTTCCACGTGGC
>JAFPRF010000344.1 GCA_017400965.1 Lachnospiraceae bacterium | reverse complement strand
GAACCATCGATCTTAATGAAATCCGAATGAATGCTAAGAATCTGCTGCAGGTTGGAATAGCCGCTGCCAAAATCATCGATGGAGATCAAACCACCAAGTTCATGGATCTTGTCCACAAAGGTCACAAGCTGCGCGTAATCTCCTACGTCCTCATTCTCCAAAAGTTCGAAAATGAAGTTCTCCGGGTGCTTCATCAGCGCCAAGGATTCGTAAATGAAATCAACAACTTCCGGATTCTTGATGTCGCGCATTCCAATGTTGATGCTGACGGCCCTTTCTTCTTCGTTTTGGAAGCGCTCGAAGACCTTTTGGATCATGATCAGCGACAGCGAATCATACAAAAGCCCAAAGGATCTCGCCACGTCCAGAAAGTCATTCGGATAATAAATGTCTCCGTTCTCATCTTCCAGACGCATCAGCGCTTCGTAATGATGGATCATCTGCCTCTTATTGTCAAAGATGCCCTGATAGTAAGGGATCAGCTTGTCATGCGCGATCGCATAGTTGATCACGTTTACCATGTGGTACTTCTTTCGGATGCTATCCTCGTCCAAACGCTCTTCGTTTGCGTCACGCACCATGAACTGCATGTTTCTTGCCAGCATTTCAACGCGCGCGGAATGATACGCCACGGAAATATTCTCCGGCGTACAGTTATACGTCACGCAGAAGATGGGAACGATCGCAATGTACTTCTCCGAGGATTCAAACAGCTCTCTGTGCAGCTTCTCCATGTCCTGCGCGAAATCGTTTAAGGACGTCGCATAGGAGGGCGTACCGATCGCCACCTGCCATTGATCGAGCATATAAAACCTATAATTCTTCTTTTTCGCGAAATTCACGCATTTCGAAACGAAATTGTGATTCGTGATCTGGATCATTTCTTCGGAGAAGACAAGCTTCATGCTGCTCACGTCAAGCACGCTGATCACGCAGATGCGGTCATATCCTCGAAGCTTCATGTCCATGTTCATCGAAGCCTCGTTGGGTAAGCTCTCATAATCTGAGTAAAACAGCGTGCGAACGCATTCCTCCAAGAAAGGCTTCAGCCCTGCGGAATAGGTATTCTTGTCTTCGCTTAATCTTGTTTCGATCTTTACCAGATAATCGATCAGGCCCTGGTTATCCGCTTTCAGCGCGGATGTATGCGAAAAGGCGTACAGATTATATTCCTGCACGTATTCCTGTTCACCAAACACTGCGATCACGAAGGAACAGTTTGCGAATACGTTACGATCTTGAGAACGCGCAAACTCACCGTGTACGATACATCCACAGAGATTGGAATTCTCGTATACGGAAGCCTCCCACTTTACGCTGTTCGGATACTGACGAAGTCTCGAGGAACACATGTATCCAAAGAGCGTTTCTGCTTTTGCGAAGTTTTCCACGTGCCGGAAGATGTTTCGATTCTCGGAAACGATCTTCCTGTCATAGAAAAAGGATCGTCTAATTTTTCTTCCAGGCGCAACGTTATGCGTCAAATAAAGCTTATCATTCTTTACAAGCGGCTGAACGGGAAGACCGTCATCGTCTGAATATACGAACGGCAATAGCCTTGTCAGTTCCGCGATCTCCTGATCCCCTCTGCCAACGCCGGACAGATATTCGCCCAAAGCATCACGTCCGTCCAGCGACACAACGCAATTGCCCTGTGTCTCCGTTACTTCCATTTCCCTGCCAACTGGTTGTACGCCGGAAACATAGGAGGAAAAGCACTCTAGGTCATTACCGCTAAAGCTCGTCACCAAGAGTCCACTCTTGGACCACCTATTCTCCGTAAACAGGAACCCATAGGTATCTGCATGCGTCTTTTTGTCGATATTGCCAGCCGCGACGCCGCCGATCATCTGTACGCCCGGAAAACTCTCATTGGTCTCATTTGCGAAGAAATTGACGTCCTTATAATCTCCCGTGATAAACGCGAGGCAAAGCTTCGTGTCCTCTGTGATCACGGCTTCCTTCACGTTTTCGCAAAGGGTCTTCGCCGGGATAGTTTGACCCGTTGTAGGATCCGTTACCGGCAGGAGCGCCGTTTTCAAACGTCCGTCATCCATCTGCGTCACGGAAACGATACATTGACTGTTTTCCAGCTTTCCGCCGTTGATCACGGCCGAGGTACTTGTTCCAAAAACCTGTGCCCTGGGAACAAGCTCTTTAACAAAGTGCGCCAGCTCCATGGCCTCTTTCGGTTGATGAATGGAGGTATGGATTCTGATCAGAATGTCACCCTTCTGCGCGTTCAGCATCAATTGATTTAAGGTATCTGCTAATCTAGCCTTTGAAACATATTGAAAATTCCAAGTGAACATATACTTTCCCCCAGTATTTTCCCAGTCTGCCCAGTTTTATCCATTCTTAGATTATACCAAATTTTTGAATATTTTTCAAGTTTTCTGACAAATCTTCTTTTTATTGCCGCACTAAACTGTTTATTGTCCCATGACTGCTGCCAGCTTCGCGTTATAGAGCACGTCGAGATCCACGTCGCCATTGATGCCGTCGATCTTTCCAGTACTGGAATGCTGCCACATGAAATAATCGCCCGCGTAAGAGGTCGCTGAGGTATAATGTGCCAGCCATTCAGGGAGCTTACGGTCATTCTGCCAGATATTCTCAT
>JAFPRF010000343.1 GCA_017400965.1 Lachnospiraceae bacterium | reverse complement strand
CTATGCCTGAAAAAGACGCTTTGCTCCTTCGCGAAAACTTAAACAGATACAAAGAACTAAGCAGATCCAAATAGAAATCAAACAAAGCTTTCCTAGTCTTAAAGATTCGGAAAGCTTTGTTTATGTGTTATATTTTCAGATCACATTGAGAATTTCTGGTGTTTTTTAGAATACCCAATAACAGGGAAATGCTTGCCACAAAAAAAGTCATGCACAAGCTTATGGTTATTGCCTTCCAAGAATTATAATACGAGATGACAAACAGTGTACTCTCTCCAAGCAGAACAACTCGGCTTCTTTTTCGATACACGGATTGCTCAGATGCGTCAAATTTTTTTGAGGGTTATCCACCGGTGCTACAAGAAAAATCACAAAAGAGAATATCCCTCCGCATATTAAATAAACGATGCCAGGATATCTAAACAAAGAAAAAAGAATTAATGCTAATGTCATTGCCAATGCAGATGCTAATAAACATTTTGCTTTTGTATCGGCATGAAAACCTCCAATACTCTTTCTAAGTGGCAGAAACCAAATATAAAATAGCATTGCCTCGCGTATAGCCCCAAATATAATTCCAACTAAAATTGTCAGAATTACGCCTGTCAGATTTCCTTCCACGCTTTCTAACCCAAACTGGATGATTTCCTTTTCTTCGTCAGAAATTAGACCTTCCTTAAGAAAGATTTCCGACAGGCGCTCCGACAGCCTCAAAACTTGCGCAGTTTTTTAACTGCCTGTGGCTCTTTGGGCTGATATCCCATTAAGGGGCATGAAGTATTTGCCTCCATGACAGCGCTCCTCTTGGCCACATTGATTACTGCTTTCTTTACGGTTGTCAAAACTTTCTTCATAGCATCCACCTCCTTTCGACAAAAATATACCATACCTAGGTCCTTTTTGCCGTTCAATGTAATAATTCATGTATATTTTTGTCATATTCTAATATTTTCTTTCTTTTCAATACGATGTATCATATTTACAGTATAAGTAATTTCGTAATTTTGCGAGAAATGTATATTACAACTAGATGGTTTTCCATCAAACGACGCCATAGCGGCAGACCGTTTACGTGAAGGAGTTGAATTATGCCCATAATGGATGTATCATTAAATAAAAAAACTCCCATGAGGTGCAACATGTACGAAATCGGGATCTGCGATGACGGTGAAAACACATGCTCGTTACTGGAAAAATATCTTTTGAAATACGCAAAAGAAAAATCAATTCAGTTAGAAATCAAGATTTGGTATACAGGCGAAGGATTAAGGGATTACCTGTCTAATTCAGGCCATTTGGACATTCTGTTTCTGGACATCGAATTGTATAAGCTTTCAGGAATAGAGCTTGGTCATTTCATTCGATACAAACTAGACAACATGGGCATGCAGTTAATCTACATATCCGGGAAGTCATCATATGCCATGCAGCTCTTTAAGACGCAGCCACTGGAATTCCTGGTCAAGCCAATTACGTTCGAACAAATGACGGAATCCATGAATCTTGCCATCAAAATTATTAGGAAAAAGCAAGAACGTTTTGAATTTCAGCAGGGAAAGGATCATTATTACGTTTCACAAAGCGACATTATATGTTTTGAAAGTCAGGGCAGAAAAATACGCCTTGTTACCACGGATGGCATTTATGAGTTCTATGGCAGAATAAAGGATGTCATAAAAATTCTCTCGGATGACTTTATGATCATACATCAGTCCTACATAATTAACAAAGCCCATGTTCGTCACTATGCTTACGAAACCGTCGAGATGGAAAACGGAGATGTCCTGACCATTAGCCAAAACTTACGCAAACAGGTCAGGGACGGAATACTAAGGAGTAGATAGATATGCCAGAAATCGTGATTCGATCCATAACAAACCTTTTTCGAATATATCTGATCTTCCGCTTTGCTGAAGTCTTTTTGGGCAAACAGCGCCGCGCAAAATGGATGACCATAGTGATCCCCATCACCTATTGCATGGCAAACTTAGCGCTATTTTGGTTCTTTCACTCTGCCTGGATCAATGTTTCAATTAACCTTTTGGGAACCTTTGCCGTGGTTTGGCTCTTTACCGAATCTTTCAAAGCCAATCTTTTTGTCACTTGTTCCGTGACCATTATTAACATTTGTTGCGATGCATTAGTGACTTCCCTGTTTGTAAAATACGTACCCGGTCAAGGCTATAATCCGCTCTATGAAGTTATGACGGATTTTTGCATCCTAATTTGCTTGCTTCTTTGTGGATTGATCATAAGAACGCATGAACACGCGGAACAAGGATTTCGCCTTTCACTGTTATCCGTGCCCATCTGTAGCATTGTAACAATATTATTCATGATATACTTTACTGCGTGTACCGAAAAAGGATTCATCATCCTAGGTTTGAGCCTGCTAGTCATTAACTTCTTTATGCTATATCAATACAATAAGTTACTCCAGAGCATCTCCAAAAAGTATGAAAATGAGATGCTTGAGCAGAGAATTCAAATATACTCAAATCAGCTGAACATCGTCATGCAGAGCGAAGAAAGAACAAAAGCATTACGGCATGACATAAAACACCACATAAACGAGCTGATGATCCTTGCCCAAAATAATAAGGCAGCGGAATTAATGAATTATTTGTCAAAAATGAATGAAGCACTCCAAAATCCAGATGAAATCGTCTCTTCCGGGAACATGGAAATAGACAGCGTTCTGAATTTCCTTCTTCATCAGGCAAAAGAGAAACTGCCCAACGTTACCGTTAACATCACGTTACCGGAAGACATGAAGCATTCCTTCGACATAATCGTCGTACTTGGGAACCTGCTAGAGAATGCCATGGAGGCCGCCGAACAATCAGAGAAAAAATATCTGGGGGTAGACATATATTTTCAAAAGGGAATCCTTTTCATTCAGATTGATAACAGCTACTCGTCAAACGACTCGCCATCAAAGGCGCTTCAGAAGACGATGCCTGCCGTCACTGGAAGACCTTTTAAACATCAAGGACTTGGGCTTAAAAACGTGCAACGGATCGTTGACGCCCACAACGGCAGCATGGAAATCACCAAGGAATCTTATCTGTATAGCGTTAAGCTTATGCTGTACATGCCTAAGTCAGAATAGTGCATAAAGAAACCGCTTTGGAATTTTCAAAGCGGTTTATCAGTGTTCCTTATTTAATCAGTGCCTTGACCAAAAGCAAACAAGAGGTGAGTGCTAAAGAATCTGTTATACAATTCTAAAATCCTTATAAACTCGCAAAAACAAGGGGCGGATCATTTCTGATCTGCCCCTTGGCTCTTACTTATGAATTATCTGGTGAACTTAGAAATAAAGTTCCATGCAGCCTCATTGGTATGGTGGCGGCACTCATGTACCTGTCCGCTGATGCTGGCGAAGGCCGTGCGGCAAACGCCGTCCTCGCTGTCGTAATAACGAATGGTCAGATCGCTTCCGCGGCTGTCGTCATGAAGCACTTCCACGCGGTCTCCGGGAATGCCATAAACGGGATCTGCCCACTTGTCCTTGTCAGCGAAGTTTACGTCGAACTTGCACTTGCACTTATTTACCTGTGCGGCGTACTGCACTCTCTCGATGCCCTGCTCTGCCTGGAAAGGAAGCTCAGGCAGGTGAGACTTCTCGCCGCCGGAGTAGAACATGGGAACGGGCACTTCGGTATTGATGCCGTCGCTCAGGGACTTTCCGAACATGTTGTTCTTCACGGGGAAGAGCGCGCTCGCAGGTGCAAGGCCCGCGAATACCTCGGGAAACTCCTGGAACATGTCCCAAGTCTTTCCGCTACCCATGGAGAAGCCAGTCGCATAGATTCTGTGCTCGTCAACTTTATAGCGCTGCTTGATCGCCTCGATCACCTGAATGGCCTCTGCTGCGGGCACGTCCTGATGATTGTCGATCGCTACGTAGAGGAAGCCGTATCTGTGGCAGATCTCCCACCAACCGGATACGAAGGTCAGGAACATGGAGGAATCTCCGCCGCCATGGAAGCCCATGAGAAGAGGTGCGGGACCCTTGTCGAAAATGTCGTTATTGTAATATGCAAAGTAGCCAACCTCATGCTCTGCAGTATCCTTATATCGTCCGTGGTTCTCAGGGGAGGTCTTTACGAGTACGTGGCCTGCTTCCTCAGTCATGTTCATGGCCTCGAAATCTGGCTCGATTTCCATGTTGCCGCACCACATCTTGAACTTACGAACGAATGCCTTAAAGTCTGCCTTGTACTCAGCCTTGTCCTTGATCAGCAGGTTCACGCAGCCGTTAAAGCCAGCATTGATCGCATCGGAATTGCCAACGCTGATAACGCCAATGTCCTTGCGCTCAGGCGCAGGGACAACGGAGAGTCTTTCCATGGACACGCAAGCAGGCGTGATCTCACCGGGGCCCCAGAGGTACTCGCCCTGAATGGTCTTTAAGAGATTCTTTGCGATGTAGTCTGCGGACTCGCCAAAGCCGTAGAGGTCTGCGCGGAAAATGGCACCGCGCACAAAGTAGCCCTTGAACTCTCTCGTGAAGAAATCGGTGATCTCAACGATGCCGTCTTTGTAGAAGGGATTCATCTTGAACTCTGCGATCACGGCAGCGTACAGCTCCTCGGTCTGGCTCTTCCAGCCATCCTCTGCGGTGGGATAGATGAAGTATACGCCGCCGTCCACTGCGGAAGCAACGTCAGCCAGTCCGCTACTCTTTGCGAATGCGATCGCGTCTTCCATGCTCTGCTGCTTCTCCTCGAGAATGGTCAGCATCGGTGCGCGGAAGGTGTAGTTATTGACCTCACCGTCGATCGTCGTTGCGGGAATGTAGGTCTTTAAGTAAAACTTTTCGAATTTGTGCTCCCAACATTTCCCCCCGTCGGGAAGCACGGTGACATTCGGTCTTTCCATCATTGCCATAAGAAAACTTTCCTCCTTTGATAAATCGTTTTACAAGAACTGTTATCATTCTAACATTATTTCAAAAAAAGTGCAAGCATAGTTCAGGTGGTGAACATTTCCACCTTTACCAGCTTGCATTGCTTACCCCCGTAAAGCAGGAAATGCCGGAAAGTAAAACTTCCCGGCATCTATCCAAAAATGATTATGCGAGCTTCATGTCGCCGTCCTTGACCCAACCGAGCTTCTTTACGATCATGTGAATGATCAGAGAAAGAATGGCGGGAAGTACGAAGGAGATCATGACAAGGCCAACCCAATCGAAAGCGGTAATGGCTTCCTTGGTGCCTTCTGCAACGTCCTTAACCCAACCTGAGTACACGCCAATCTGACCAACGAGACCGCAGGTACCCATGCCGGAGGAAACGGCTGCGCCGTTCATCTTGAGCTTAAAGATACAAGTTGCGATGGGTCCGGTAATCGCAGATGCAAGCGTCGGTGCGATCCAGATGCGAGGGTTCTTTACGATGTTACCCATCTGCAGCATGGAGGTTCCGATGCCCTGAGATACAAGGCCGCCCCACTTATTCTCCTTGAAGGAGATCACTGCGAAGCCTACCATCTGTGCACAGCATCCAGCTACGGCTGCGCCGCCTGCAAGACCGTTCAGCACAAGCGCTGCACAAATTGCAGCGGAGGAAATCGGAAGGGTCAGCGCCATACCTACAACAACGGATACCAAGATACCCATGATGAAGGGCTGCTGATCGGTCGCCCACTTAATGAAGTCACCGACCTTCATGGCTGCCTGTCCAAGACTGGGTGCGATGAGCCATGAGAAGAAGATGCCAACGCCGATCGTTACAAGAGGCGTTACCAAAATGTCAACCTTAGTCTCCTTGGAGATGGCCTTACCGAACTCTGCTGCCAGGATTGCCACGAACAAAACTGCCAGAGGGCCGCCTGCGCCGCCAAGTGCGTTGGAAGCAAAACCAACGGTGATCATGGAGAACAGTACCAACGGGGGACATTTTAATGCATATCCGATCGCAACTGCCATCGCGGGGCCACTCATGGCGGAGGCAAGTCCTCCGACCGTGTAATCCTGGCCTGAGATGGTTGCGACGGTTGTCGTCAGAAAAGGAATGTGAAACTGGGTACCGATCGTATTGATGATCGTACCGATCAGAAGGGAACAAAAAAGTCCCTGTGCCATTGCTCCCAATGCGTCAATTCCGTAACGCTTCAGGGAAATCTCGATGTCCTTGCGCTTCAAAAATGCTTTGATCTTTTCCATAGTTCTCCTCTCCCTGCGTATATGGAAGTGCCCCATGCTCTTCTCACGTCGCAGGATTGATAATTTTTTGTCAACTGGTTGTGGATATCATAATACCATTTCGATAAAAACACAAGTACTTTTTTATTCTTGCGCGTCCAATGCGCGGCGGAACTGTGTCTCGTACAGCTCGGTATAGGTGCCGCCGGCCTTTACAAGCTCGGAATGCACGCCGCGTTCGACGATCTCGCCGTCCTTGACCACAAGGATCTCGTCTGCTGCGAGGATCGTGGAAAGTCTATGAGCGATGAGGATGCTCGTGCGCGATTCGATGATCGGATCGATGGCCTCCTGAATCTTACTCTCTGAAATGGAATCCAGGGAGGAGGTCGCCTCATCAAAGATGAGCAGAGCGGGATCCTTAAGGAGCACTCTCGCGATGGAGATTCTCTGCTTCTCTCCGCCGGATAGCTTTAGTCCGCGGTTACCAACGACTGCGTCAAGGCCGAGCTCTTGCTTTTCGATAAACTCGTAGATGTTGGCCTTCTTGCAGGCCTCGATCAGCTCCGCTTCCGTCGCATCAGGCTTCGCGTACAGGAGATTCTCGCGGATCGTGCCGTTAAAGAGATAGGTCTCCTGACTGACGATACCGATGTTCTGGCGGAGGAAGTTCAGGTCGAGCCTTCTTACGTCCACGCCGTCAAATTGCACCTCACCGGCATTTACGTCATAGAGTCTCGGGATCAGGTTGATGATGGTACTCTTACCGGAACCCGATGGACCGACGATGGCGATGCTGTGCCCGCCCTCAAGCTTGAAATTGATCTTCCTTAGGATCTGCCGCTCTTCCGTGTAGGAGAAATCCACGTCCTTGAATTCCACGGTGCCGTCGGAAAGGATCGGCTGCGCGGGATGCTCAGGGCTGGTGATCTCCACCTTCATGTCAAAGTATTCGAAAATACGAGTAAAGAGCGCCATGGAGCGGATCCACTCCACCTGAATGTTCAGGAGCATGTTGACGGGTCCGTACATTCTTCCAAGGAGCGCTACCAAAACGGTGACGTCACCGACCGTCAAGCTGGAGTTGTACTTGATCATGAGGATACCACCAACAAGATACAACAGCATCGGTCCCACGCTGGAAAACGTGGAGATCAGTACCCAAAACCAACGGCCCGCCATGCTCTCACGAATGTTCAGGCGGATCATGCGATGGTTGACGTCCTTGTACTTCCCGTACTCGTAATCCTCTTTACAGAAGAGCTTTACGAGGAGCTGTCCCGATACGGAGAGCGTCTCGCCTAGGATGCCGTTGATCTGGTCGTTGCACTCCTGTGATTCCTTGGTCAGAGCCCATCTGGTACGGCCAGCAAGTCTCGTCGGAATCACAAAGAGCGGAATGATGGCCATGCCCACGAGGGCCATGATCCAGTTTTGCCGGAACATGATGACGACTGCTGCCACAAGCGTGATCACGTTGGACAGGATCGACGTAAAGGTGCTGCTAAAGACGCGTTCCACGCCGCCGATGTCACTGGTCATGCGCGTGATAATATCGCCTTGATTGTTGGAGGTGAAAAACCTCTGGCTCATGCCCTGGAGATGCCTGTACATCTGGTTGCGCATGTCGTAGGTAATATGTTGGCTGATCCAGTTATTCAGGTAATGCTCTCCCACGCCGATGAGGTTAGAGCCGAGGGACACGCCGAGGCTGAGTATGATCAGCTTGATCAGCATGTCGAGGTCCTGTCCGATGAGACCTTTATCGATGATCTCACCAGTAAGGACGGAGGGTAAGAGCCCCAGCGTCGCCGACAGGATGATGGCCGCGAGCACCAACAGGAGCTGCGGCACGTAGGGCTTTAGGTAGCGTAATATTCGTTTGAGCAGGGGCCAAGTGACCTTGGGCCTGTTCTTTTTCTCTTCTTCGGTCAAAAATCCAGCCCCCATGGGGCCGCCTCTGCCAGGTGGCATGACTACTCCTTCCTGAGATTAGTCGAATCTCTCGTCGATCACGCGCTTTGTCTTCTTCTCGCTTCTCGGAAGGAAACCAAGCTCCACCACGTAAACAAGGGGTGTAAAGCCGATCTTACTCTTAACGGCGTCTGCCACCTTCTTTTGCAGATCCTTAAAGTCATTGCTTCCGCTGGCCTCGATGTAGATACGCATGCTGTCCTTTCCGTCGAGGTGAGAGATGCGGATCTGGTACTCGCTGGAAAGCTCAGGGAAGGTTGCAAGGATCTCTTCGATCTGCTTCGGGAATACGTTAACGCCCTTGATCTTCATCATGTCGTCGCTTCTGCCGGAGATGACGTCAAGTCTCGGGTACTTGCTGCCGCAAGGGCACTCGCCAGGAATGATCCTAGAGAGGTCATGGGTTCTGAAACGGATCAGCGGCGCGCCTTCTTTTACGAGGGTCGTGATCACGATCTCGCCCCACTCGCCGTCCGGTACGTTCTTTCCGGTCGCAGGATCGATGATTTCGAGATAAATGTAATCATCCCAGTAATGCATGCCCGTATCATACTTACAGTTGATGCCAATACCGGGGCCGTAGATCTCGGTCAGGCCGTAAATGTCATAGAGTTCAATGCCGAGCTCGTCATGAATGCGCTGGCGCATTTTCTCGCCCCAACGCTCGGAGCCGATGACGCCCTTCTTTAAGCAGATCTTATCCTTGATGCCCTGCTTCTCGATCTCTTCTGCGAGAAGGAGTGCGTAGGAGGAGGTTGCGCAGATAACGGTGCTCTTTAAGTCCATCATCATCTGGAGCTGTTTCTGGGTGTTTCCGGGGCCCATGGGAACTGCCATGGCACCGAGCTTCTCACATCCGTTCTGGAAGCCGATTCCAGCCGTCCAGAGGCCATAGCCGGGCGTGATCTGGATGCGGTCCTTATTGGTGATGCCTGCGAACTCGTAGCAGCGCTTAAACATCTCTCCCCAGTCGTCAACGTCCTTTGCGGTATAAGGAATGATGACGGGCTTACCCGTGGTGCCGGAGGAAGAATGGATTCGTACGACATCCTCTTCCTTACAGGTCATCAGTCCAAGGGGATAGGCTTCGCGAAGGTCTTCTTTCTCGGAAAAAGGCAGATTTAAGAAGTCTTCCACCGTCTCGACCTTATCTACGCCTGCTGCCTTGAGGCGCTTGCCGTAGAAGTTGTCTGCCGCGATGAGTCTCCCAATCTGGGTGTTTACCTGTTGCAATTGTGTCTCGTTGATCTGCATGGCTGTTCTCCTTTATGTTTATTTACTCCAAGCTAATGATTGCAGGTTCATGTTCCAAAGCTTCTCGGGAATTCTTTCTTTCATGGCTTGTATGATTTCTTCTTCGTCCAGGCCCAGCTCTCCGCTGCGAATGGCAGCACCGAGAAGAACGACGTTCAGGGTCTTCGCGGAACCCAGGTCTTTTGCGGCCTGGTCTGCGTCGACAATGGTCAGGTGTTCGACATTCTCCTTCAGGTAGGTCAGCATAGCGTTAGCGTCGTAGGTCGACTTACCGATCATGGCGCTGACGGGCATGACGGGACGGCTGCTGACAACAACGGCACCGCCCTTTCTCAGGAACGGGAGCTGGCGTACGGCCTCGCCAGGTTCAAAGGCAATGATGAGGTCCGCCTGACCCTTTGCAATGAGGGGCGTGTCAGCCTCGCCGATACGGAGGTGGCTAAAAACGCTGCCGCCGCGCTGTGCCATGCCGATGGTCTCGGCCGTCTTGATCGGAAGGTTCTTTTTCATGGCTGCGGAGGCGATAAGACGCGATGCAAGAATGGTGCCCTGTCCGCCGACGCCGCAGAGGATAATGCTCTTACTCATTGGCTTTGCCCTCCTTTGCCGTATCATTCTTTGTGCCGCCGGCAATGGCCTTCACGGGGCAAATCTGCTCACAGAGCGTACAGCCCGTGCAAAGGGAAGTATCGATCTTCGCCTTCTTACCGTCCTCTCCGAGGATCAGTGCGGGACATCCAAGCTCTCGGATGCATTTGCCGCAGGCGATGCACTTTGCGGGATCTACGGCTGACTTACCAGATGGCTTTGTCAGTGCAATGCAGGGTGAGCGGAAAATGATGGCCTTCACGCCAGGCTCCGCAGTCACGCGCTTTACCGTCTCCACGCTCAAGGCATAATCCAACGGATCCACGGTTTCCACCGTCGTCAGTCCAATGGCGCGCAGCACCTTTTCCATGCTGACTTTTTCCACAACCTGACCCATCACGGTGCGACCCGTTCCGGGGTGAGGCTGATGGCCCGTCATGGCCGTCGTCGAGTTATCTAAGATCACAAGCGTTAAATCCGCCTGATTATAAAACGCATTGATGGTGCCAGTGATGCCAGATGCAAAGAAGGTAGAATCACCGACAAATGCGAAGCACTTGGTGTCAGGCTCCGTGTGGAACACGCCCTGCGCGATGCCAATGCCCGCGCCCATGCAAAGGCAGGTATCGCACATGTCCAGGGGCTGCGCATTGCCAAGGGTATAGCATCCGATGTCGCCGCAGTAAATCGTCTTTTGTCCCTTCATGGCCATCTTCACTGCATAGAAGGAGGCTCTGTGCGGGCAGCCGGCGCATAGCACGGGCGGACGCACGGGAAGTGCAGGCGGTGCAGCTAGCGCATCCCCCTTTGGTACCTTACTCTCTCCCAGGAATTTCGCAATCGCTGCATCTACGATCTCCAACGTATTTTCACCAGATGCAGGAATGTCTCCCGTCTTCTTGCCGCGGATCTTTACGTTAAGACCATACTTGCCGCAGACATAGATCAGCGCACGCTCGATCACGGGGTCCAGTTCTTCCACGCAAAGTACTTCATCGAGTCCTTCGAGGAATTCGAGCGCCAGCTTTTCCGGGAAGGGGAACGGCGTTGCCACGCGCAGGATCCGAAGGTCTCTCTCCTTGCAGGTATCCTTTACGTAACCGAAGTTCGCACCGTGGGTTGCAATGCCCTTCTTGCAGGGCTGTTTTTCCTTCAGGATCACGTTCCTTGAATATGCAGAAAACTCGTCTGCGAGTTCTACGTTTCTCTTCTCGATCAGTGCGTGATTTTTTACGGACAGCCTAGGGAAGATCACCCATCTGCCGGAGTCCTTGACGAAGCCTTCGGGTTTTATGCTCTTATATTCTTCCGCATCCTTTACTTCAATGGCTTCATAGCCATGATCCACTCTCGTCGTTGCACGGAAGATCACGGGCGTGCCATGCTTTTCCGAGACCTCAAAGGCCTCCTGGATCATCTCGTAAGCGTCATTTACCGAGCAGGGATCAAACACGGGCACCTTCGAGAACATGCCAAAGGTTCTCGTATCCTGCTCCGTCTGTGAAGAAATCGGGCCAGGGTCATCTGCGACAAGCACCACCATGCCGCCCTTCACGCCAATGTATTCCAAACTCATCAAGGGATCTGAAGCCACGTTCAATCCCACCTGCTTCATGGTCACCATTGTTCTGGCGCCCGCATAGGCAGCGCCTGCGGCAACCTCCATGCCGGCCTTCTCGTTAATGGACCATTCCACGTATACGTTACCGGGATTGCGCTTTGCGATCGTCTCCAGCACCTCCGTTGAAGGAGTTCCCGGATACCCAGCCACCAAATTTACGCCAGCCGCCAAAGCCCCCAGCGCAATCGCCTCATTTCCCATCAAAAACTCTTTGTGCATGCCATTCTCCCATCTTCCTCTCGCGCATGTTTAACCACATGGCGCGCTAATGGTAATATACCACAACTGCTGCGTTTCCGCAATGTGAGAATCTTTTTCAAATTCCATGAAAAGCAAAGGCAGAGGATCACTCCCCTGCCCTATCAGTATTCCCATTGATATTTCGAAAGGTCAACTCTCCCATCTACAACTGTAATCCCTTCCGCTTCTAGCAACTTTGCCTGTGCGCCAGGCCCGCCGAAGGCGAACTCGCCTGCCAATTCTCCTTTTGCATTCACAACACGAAAGCAGGGAATATTATCAGGATCTGGGTTCTTGTGCAATGCATTGCCTACGGCGCGAGCCATCTTACGATCGCCTGCGATTTCCGCAACCTGAGAATACGTTGCCACACGGCCATAGGGAATCTTCTTTACCGCTTCGTAGATTCTCTTAGAAGGGCTGTCGCTGATCAAGTCATAGCTCTCGGCGATCATAAGCTTGATGTCATTATCCGGAATGCTGCCATCGAGAATGATCGTATTCCAGTGATCCTTATTCTGATGATATCCAGGTATCACTGCCTTATGAATCCTTCGCCAAAAGTACGCCTTCTCTGGATCTACTTTCACGTTCAAATTGACGTACCCATCTTTTTCGTAAGTCCAAAGAAAAGCCTTCTTATTGCCGCCGAAACGCACTAATTGCCAGTTAGGATCATGAAATGGTGCGTCCTGATAGGTATCTGGGAACGAAAGTCCATATTTCAATGCTTCTTCCCTAGTTTTCATAGCATACCTTCCTTTATGCAACTCCAAGCCTTTGTCAGCCGTTCTACAGACCACGCAGCATTCGCCGGACTGGTGGACGGCAGGCAAATCGCGGACCTGCCGATTTTCTTTTCCGTATACTTGCAATAGTACTTATAAGCAGTCTGACCGTTAACATAAATCTGCTTAATGTCAGCGTTCTCAAGTATCACGTTCAGATCATTCGCGACCACGTTTCTTATGCTCGAATCCGCCGAGCCTTCTATGTCACACGACCCGATCACGTCCCAAAGTGCTATATGATTGCGGAGCAAAAAAGCCTTCTTTTCCGGAATGGAGAGAGGTGTATCTTCACCAAACACGGCAGAAGTTACTTTCCAAAAACGATTCTGAGGATGCCCATAAAAGAACCCCTCTTCCCTCGATTTCACGGACGGAAAACTCCCGAGGATCAGAATCTTCGAGTCTTTATCATATATGGGTGGTATTGGATGTTTGATCATTTCCTTACTGCCCAACCTTTCTCAGTGTGTCCTTTCTTCCCCAGACACCTCATATGCCGTATACTCGTGATCGAATTCATATCCTAGTTTTTCTGCCAGATGAACCGAATG
>JAFPRF010000342.1 GCA_017400965.1 Lachnospiraceae bacterium | reverse complement strand
ATCCCGTGCTGGCCGATCATGTAAGGCGGATTACAGGTAATGCAATCAAAAGAGGCAGGCGCAAAAATCTGGCCTGCTTCCTTCAAGTCTCCGGACACTATGGAAATTCTCTCCTCCAGATGATTCAGCGCAACGCTCCTTCGCGCCATGTCCGCGCTCTCCTCCTGGATCTCGAGGCCCGTCAGATGGGCACACTGCGTCTTTGCCGAAAGCAAAAGAGGCAGGATTCCCGTTCCCGTCCCGAGATCAAGTAGCTGATCGCCCTGCCTTGCCCTTACAAAACCGGACAAGAGCACGGCATCCATGCCAAAGCAGAATCTCTCGGGATCCTGGATGATCTTAAGGCCCGAAAGCTGCAGATCATCCAGTCGTTCCTTCTCTTTCAGTACGATTGTCTCAGGCATTGATTGTCTCCAAATGGTCTATTCCTGACCAGTCTTTCCGCCGTCCTGGCCCTCACGGTCGCGATCGCGTCCGCGGTTGCGGTCACGGAACGGACGATTGCCGCGATTGCGGTTCTTGCCGCCGCCCTCTTGGCCTTCCTGCTTTTCATGGCGCTCGCCTTCAGGCTTCGGGCGCTTCTCGCCCTGCTGCTGGTCCTTCGGTCCGCGATTACGGTTCTTGCCCTGACGCTCAGGGTTTCTCTCGCCGCCCTGGCCGCCTTGCTTGCCCAGCTTGTCACGGCGCTCGTTATTTTGCTTGTCACCGCGACGCTCGCCCTTTTCGCTTTTATCGTTTCCTTGGCGCTCGCCGCCTTTTTTGTCATGACTTTGATTCTTTTCACCGCCTTGGCCGCCTTGCTTGCCCTTGCCCTGACGGTCGCCCTTATCCTGGCGCTCGCTTCTGTCATTTCCCTGGCGCTCGCCGCGCTGCTTGCGATCGCGTCCCTCACGGCTTGCGCGGCCGCTCGCTTCCTTCTCGGCGCGCTCTGCCTGGATCTCTTCTTCCTCTTCCTTCTCGAGCTTTTCCAGCTCCCTGAGCTCCTCGGGCGAGAGGTTTTCCTTACCCTTCTTGCCGTGATGTCTGTGGAACTTGATCTGCTCCGCCTCGAACTCCTTGAGCTCCTTGTCGTCGCCGACCTCCACGAGCACCTTCACGCGCTGGCGCAGAACGTTCACGCTATGCACCTCGCCTCTTTGCCCGTCCGTCGTGGTCACGTACTCGCCTACGTTCGGAAGCCTGCGGTTCAGCTCCTCGTAGGTATCCTCTTCGTTTTTCAGACAGCACATGAGTCTTCCGCAAACGCCGGAGATCTTCGTGGGATTTAGGGAGAGGTTTTGCTCCTTCGCCATCTTGATCGAAACGGCGATGAAATCGGACAGATAGCTGTGGCAGCAAAGCGGTCTGCCGCAGATGCCGATGCCGCCCATGATCTTCGTCTCGTCGCGCACGCCGATCTGACGCAGCTCAATCCTCGTCTTAAACACGCCTGCGAGGTCCTTGACCAGCTCGCGGAAGTCCACTCTTCCGTCCGCCGTGAAATAAAAGAGCACTTTGTTATTGTCAAAGGTGTACTCCGCGTCGATGAGCTTCATCTCGAGGCCGTGCTTGCGGATCTTTTCCTGACAGATCTTAAAGGCCTCGCGCTCCTTTTCCTTGTTGCCGGCCTCCTGGTCCTTGTCGCGCTGCGTCGCAATGCGCAGGATGGGCTTTAGGGGCTGCACTACGGCAGACTCCTCCACCTCGCGGATCTCACCCACGACGGTACCAAATTCAATGCCTCTCGCGGTCTCCACAATGACCTTTTCGCCGCGTTTTATCGAAAAATCAAGCGGGTCAAAAAAATAAATCTTGCCCGCCGTCCGAAATCTTACTCCAACTACTTTTACCATGTTCTTTTACGCATGCCAAAATTGGCATTCCTTTCTTACAATCTATCAACCACACGCGGGTTCGAAAATAAGCCCGTCTATTCGTAGACATATTCTAGTATATTATAGCATTAAAAATGTTTTCAGACAATCCTTATTTCTTTGCTCTTTGTTTTGACATTTATTGAAGACGTGCTATAATAAAAAATGAGGGTTTTCTATACTTTTTTATGGCTTAAAAAGACGCAAAAACTTGGGAAGCGCATGAACGTCATGCGCGGGAGGGCAACAAAGTGAAAGAATTAATGATCATGTACCATCCTGTCAAGAAGGAGATCCATTTCCTCGCAAAGGTTAAGGGAGAATTTCTGGAGGTTCCTTACAAGATCTGTCCGAATCTGATCCCCTACAGCCCCGAGAACGGCGAGTTCCTTCTGCAGAATCAGGGTAACAAATTCTTTAACGACATTTATGAGCAGTTTTCCAACGAAAAGATCAGTCTCGTCTTCAAGGGCACGCAGGTGGACTACGAAGACTTCTGCGAGAAGATCGCGGAATACAATAAGACGACCGGGGAAGACCGCTTCACCATCAGCAACTTTATCGAGCTGCCTTCCGTAACGGAAATCTTTAGCCGCATCAGCGACTTCTGCGACGAGACCTTGAATTTGTTCGACACCGAACTCAAGGATTCCGAGATCCAGCAGTCTTTCCAGAATAGAAAACAGGAGTTCTTTAAAAAGCGCGAGCAGATGAGCTGCAGCGACATCAACCTCTGTCTGGTGGGTACTTACTCTTCCGGTAAGTCCACCTTCATCAACACGCTGATCGGCCGCCGCATTTTGCCTGAGAGCATCAACTCCGAGACGGCAAAGATGTTCCGCATCCGCAATGCAATGAACCCTTCCGTCACCTTCTTCCTCTGCTCCTCCGAAAGCTCTCAGCCCAATAAGGTAACGCTTTCCTGGAACGAGACAAAGAAGAAATTCGTCTTCGAATCCGAGCGTCCCTGCGAGACCACGAAGCGCAAGATCCAGAACGAGATCAACAACGCCCTCGTGTTCCACCTGCAGCGTCATGAACAGCTCTATCAGATCTTAAAGAGCATCAACGAGCTGCCCAACGCCGTGTCCGATGACGCGACCGAGTACGTGGACGGCATCATCGACGTCAACTACCCGAGCCAGCTCGACCCGAACCTGAACTTTACCTTCTACGATACGCCTGGTACGGACTCGAACTCCAACGAGCACCTTCTGGTACTCCAAAAGGCACTGCAGCAGCAGACCAACTCCATCCTCATCGTCATCTATGAGCCGACGAAGATGGAAGGTACCGGTAACTCAACGCTGTACAAGCTGATCCATTCCTCCCGCGAGAGCGTGGACACCAAGGATCAGGTACACATCGATCTCTCCCGCTCGCTCCACATCATCAACCAGGCCGACACGAGAAGCCTTTCCGACCTGACGAACTTAAAGAACAAGAAGGTCGGCATCTCCTTAAAGGAAACGGATAAGATCTACAACGAGCAGGCCGAGTACATCGACCTTGCCACCGAGCGTCTCTTCTTCGTATCCTCGAAGGCCGCTTACATCGCAAAGGCCATCGAAGCCAACATCGATACCGAGGACGAGAGACTGTGGCTTGCAAACCACAGAAATGAGATCAACAATACGCCCGTGATGGATCCCCTTCTGACCAAGGGTGAGGAATCCGAGATCGAGACGGGCATGTACTTTAAACTGAATAAGATGGCGAACGCCGACAACGACACCCAGCGCCTCCTCGAGGATTGCATGGAGGAGCTCAAGAAGTGCGACGAGCCCAACGACAACAGCCTCTACCCCATCCTGCACAGAGTGTACGTCAACTCCGGTATGTTCGCGGTGGAGAAAGAGATCATCCGCTATGGTCAGAAGTATGCTCTGGCCGTTAAGGCAAAGGGCCTCTACGACAGCATCTCCAGCGTCGTTAACTTCATCCGCGACGACTACAAGGCCATCGAGGCACAGGCGAGACTTTCCAAGGAGCAGATCTCCCAGAACATCAAGACCATGAAGACCACCATGGTAGAGGACATCGACAAGGCTTGCGCAGAGTACCTTGAGGACTTAAATCCCAAGAGCATCTACTCCCGCTTCTTAGAGGTACAGGCCTTCACCGAGATCATCGAGGCGCGCAAGGCACAGGCCTCCAAGATCGCCGACAAGATGAAGTGGATCGCCATCCGTCCCGAAGTATTCGAAGAAAAGAACAACCTCATCCGTCAGGAGCTGAACCGTTACCTGATGGAGATCGACGAATACTACAAGGTAAACCGTGAGATCATCTTAAAGCTGCAGATCGAGGATCTGAGAAACCGTTTGGTGAAGACCATCACCGGTTACCAGGGCATCGATGAAGAGCTGGTTCGCCGTATCGCGAACGTATCTGACACGCAGATCCCGCCTTCCTCCTTAAAGGCGCTGCGCATGGATGAGTACATCAATAAGCAGAAGGCGATCTTCATCTTCTCGACGAACGATAAGAAGTCCTACAAGAACGACATCGAGGCCATGTTCGCATCCACGACGATGCAGCAGTACGAGTCCTACATGGCAGAGATCATCGCCGTCGCGAAGGCAAAGACGGCGGAATTAAAGACCGAGTTCAAGAACAACATCGATACGATTTCCAGCAATTTGGAATTCCTGATCAACGACGAGAAGGAAGCAACAAAGATGCAGGAGAAGGCAAAGGCCGTTCTCGAGCTGGTAGACGCAAGAGACAAGGAACTCAACCAGAGAATCTGGGGCGAATTGAAGTAAATAAAAAGCCAAGGGGGACGGT
>JAFPRF010000341.1 GCA_017400965.1 Lachnospiraceae bacterium | reverse complement strand
TCCTTGGTATCGCCCTGGCAAAGCACGCGGCCAAAGTTCAGCACTGTCAGCTTCTCGCAAATACCTGAAACGAGCTTCATATCATGCTCGATCAGAAGGATTGTCATATTAAACTCCCTGCGGACAAGTGCGATGGTGTCCATCAGCTCTTTTGTCTCGTTAGGATTCATGCCGGCTGCCGGCTCATCAAGCAGAAGGAGCTTGGGGCTTGTTGCCATAGCTCTTGCGATCTCGAGCTTACGCTGCTTACCGTAAGGGAGGTTGGCTGCGAGGTAGTCACGCTCAAGGTCCAGTCCAAAGACCTGTAGAAGGCGCATTGCTTCGTCGTCCATCTCCTTCTCCACCCTCTTGTAATTGCCGATGTGGAGCATGCCCTCGAGGGCGCTGTATTTGTAATGCTCGGAAAGTCCGACCTTTACGTTGTCGATAACCGACATGTTCTTGAAAAGTCTGATGTTCTGGAAGGTTCTGGCGATTCCGGCGTGGTTGATCTCGATGGTGCTCTTACGAGTGATGTCCTCGCCGTCAAGCCTGATGATTCCTTCGTTTGGCTTATATACGCCTGTCAAAAGGTTGAAGACTGTGGTCTTTCCGGCGCCGTTAGGTCCGATAAGTCCGTAGAGCTCGCCCTTTTCAATCTGTACGTTAAAGTTATCAACGGCGCGAAGTCCGCCGAATGAAATGCTCAGGTTGTTTACTTCAAGAAGTGCCATTTAAGCCACCCCCTTATTTCTGCGGAAGATAATTCGACCGATTAAGCCGAACATTCCGCTCTTTCCAAATTTCTTTTCCCTCCAGGCGATGATCTTGGGTGACCAGTTAACGATCATCATCACGATCAGAATGATAGAGTAGATCAGCATTCTGTAGGTGTTAAGGCCTCTGAGCAGCTCAGGAAGCATGTACAGGATGCAGGCTGCGATAACGCTTCCGCGGATGTTTCCGATTCCGCCCAATACCACGTAAACCAGGATCATGATTGATGCGTTGTAGCCGAAGTACTGTGAAGAAGCCGTCAGGGTTGTGATGTTATGGGAGAAAAGAACTCCCGCAGCCCCTGCAATTGCAGCAGAAATGGTAAATGCCATCATCTTGTAACCTGTAACGTTGATGCCTGTTGCTTCTGCGGCGATATAGTTGTCGCGGATAGCCATGATTGCACGACCGTCGCGAGAATTGATAAGGTTCTGTACGATGAAAAGAGCTATAAGAAGCACCACAATTCCTATGGTAAAGCTGGAGTTATGAGGCGTTCCTGTAATGCCCATGGCGCCGTTTACGATGATGTTTCCATCCGGCTCCATTCCCAGGTCCATTGCACTGGACATGGTGAAGTGAAGACCTTTGCTGTCGATTCCGATGTAGAAAGAGTTGATGACGTTTTTGATAATCTCGCCAAAAGCCAGTGTTACGATGGCAAGGTAGTCACCTTTAAGTCTTAAAACCGGGATACCGATGAGGAAACCGAACAGTGCTGCCATTGCAATTCCGATTATGAAAGCGATGATAAATCTTGGTACAGTCGGAAGTGTATTCTCCATTGCTTTGGAAAAGAATGCGCTGGAGAAGGCACCGATGCACATGAAGCCGCAGTGTCCGATGGACAGCTCACCAAGGATGCCGACGCAAAGGTTCAGGGCTACGGCGATTATTGCGTAATATGTCATTGGGACCAGGAGGCCTTTTAAGTGACTGGAGAGGTTTCCGGTCAGCATCAGGACTTCTAATATAATGTAGGCGGCAATGACGATGCCGTAAGTTATGAGATTATTCTTGGTGATTTTACTCATGTTTTTCATATAGTGATCTCCAGAGTTTTCTTTTTCTTTTGAAGAATCGGTTTATTTCGAATGGTCCATTTTTTCACAAGGAAGTTCTGCCTAGCATTTTGGTAGTTCTGCCTCGCACAAAAGCGCTCACCAGAACACGTTCAGGCTAGTTTCGACAATACCTCAACAAGCCTTCACAGCCCAGAACAAAGTGTGCT
>JAFPRF010000340.1 GCA_017400965.1 Lachnospiraceae bacterium | reverse complement strand
GCGAGGATCCGCAACGAGGACGTGTTCTCCATCGTGGACACCTTCTTTATGCCCTACGGCATGGAGTGCGACCAGTACTCCGTCATGGGCGAGATCGTCGGCATGCGCAAGGTGAAAAACAGCCTCACCGGCGAGGAGGTTTACGTCCTAACAATTTGCAGTAATGAATTGACATTTGACGTTTGTATCAATATAATAGATTTGTTGGGCGAACCGCAGGTAGGACGCCGCTTTAAGGGCAACATCTGGCTGCAGGGCTTTATCAATTTCCCCGACGACGTGTAAGAAGGGTTCCTTTAGTTAAATGGATATAACAGACCCCTCCTAAGGGTCAGTTGAGGGTTCGATTCCCCCAAGGAACGGTAAGACCGGAAGCTTATGGCTTCCGGTTTTCTTTATTTTGGCCAAATAAAACATTAAATGGAATACGATTATCGATAAGATGTCACTACCATGAGAAAAACGCCAAAATACGGCAAAAATCAATAAATCAAAGGGTGCATTTAAGTTCGAAACATCGTGAAACGGTCAAAATAGGTTAAAATAAATCAAGAATTAGATTAAATTTGCCACTTGTTTATGGACAACTTCAGTGTTATGATGTAGGAACGATAACGAAACAAGTGGAGGTATCCATCATGACCGAGAAGGAAATCAAGCAAAAATACCAGAAGAGCTATCATTTACCCCCGAAGATGACCTACGACTGGGTAAAGAAGGAGTGCATCACGAAGGCGCCCATTTGGTGCAGCGTTGACCTGCGCGACGGCAACCAGGCGCTCATCGAGCCAATGGATCTGGAGAGCAAGCTGGAATTCTTTAAGATCTTGGTGGACGTAGGCTTTAAGGAGATCGAAGTTGGTTTCCCCGCATCCTCCGATACCGAATATAATTTCATCCGTGCGCTGATCGAGCGCGACATGATCCCGGACGACGTAACGATCCAGGTACTGACCCAGGCGAGAGAGCACATCATTAAAAAGACCTTCGACGCCGTAAAGGGCGCACCTCATGCGGTGGTGCACCTGTACAATTCCACCTCCGTGGAGCAGCGCGAGCAGGTATTTAAAAAGAGTAAGGAAGAGATCACGAAGATCGCCGTGGACGGCGCAAAGCTTCTGAAGAAACTGGCTGACGAGACCGAAGGCAATTTCACCTTCGAGTACAGCCCGGAGAGCTTCTCCCAGACCGAGGTGGATTTCGCACTCGACGTCTGCAACGCCGTTTTGGACGTATGGAAGCCTACGAAGGAGCACAAGGCCATCATCAACCTGCCTTCGACCGTGCAGGTGGCAATGCCTCACGTCTTCGCGTGCCAGATCGAATACATGCATAAGAACCTGAAGTACAGGGACGGCGTCGTTCTTTCCGTACATCCTCACAACGACCGCGGCACGGGCATTTCCGATGCGGAGTTCGGCGTACTGGCCGGCGCGGACCGCGTGGAGGGGACCCTCTTTGGCAACGGCGAGAGAACCGGTAACGTGGACGTGGTGACCCTTGCCATGAACATGATGACCCACGGCGTGGACAGCAAGCTCGATTTCTCCCACATCATGGAAGTGCGCGCGAAGTACGAGAAGTTCACCAATATGAAGGTGCACGAGAGAACCCCTTACGCCGGCGACCTTGTATTTACGGCTTTCTCCGGTTCCCATCAGGATGCCATCTCGAAGGGCATGCAGTGGAGACAGGACGGCAAGAGCGGCAAGCGCTGGGACGTACCTTACCTGCCCATCGACCCTACTGACCTTGGAAGAGAGTACGAGTCCGACGTCATCCGCATCAACTCCGTATCCGGTAAGGGCGGCGTGGCATTTGTGTTAAAGCAGCAGTTTGGTTTCTCCCTGCCTCTTGCAATGCGCGAGGAGGTGGGTTACCTCATCAAGGGCGTTTCCGACAGAAGACATCAGGAGCTCCCGCCGAAGGAGATTTACCGCATCTTCGAAGAGACGTACATCCAGCCCAGAAACATATTTAGCATCCCTGAGTGCCACTTTAAGCAGGAAAACGGCATCCAGGCGGAAGTGACCATAGAGCAAAACGGCGCAAAGCGCGTGATCAAGACCGGCGGTAACGGCCGTCTCGACGCGGTCAGCAACGCCATCAAGACCTACTTTGGCATCACCTACGAGCTTTCCGTATACGAGGAGCACGCCATTTCGAAGGGTTCCTCCTCCAAGGCGGC
>JAFPRF010000049.1 GCA_017400965.1 Lachnospiraceae bacterium | reverse complement strand
TACGTGATCGGCGATTTCACTTGGACGGCATGGGACTATTTAGGAGAGGCGGGGCTTGGAAAGGCGGCATATTATGACTTCCAGGATGAAACGGCCCCAAAATTCCCCTGGAATCTGATGCCACAGGATACGTCTCCCTACCCTTGGAGAACGGCAAATGACGCCGATTATGACATTACTGGACGGATGTTGCCGCAGGGCGCTTATCGGAGCATTGTCTGGGGAAGCGAAAAGACCTATCTTTATTCCATGCATCCGATGACCTTTGGAAAAAGGGAGCTTGTCAGCATGTGGGGATTCCCTGCGGTCCTTTCCTGCTGGAATTATGAGACTGTTGGAGCGCCCATTGAACTGGTGGTATTTTCCGGTGCCGAGGAGGTCGAGGTACTGATTAATGGAAACAGCATCGGGAAAAAACAGGTTTCCAAGGAGAGACCTCTACCGAACAGTGCTCGTTTTGAGACGACCTACCAGCCGGGAAGCGTTGTTGCGATCAGTTATCAGAATGGGAAGGAGATCAGCAGGGCAGAGCTTTCGACTACGGGAGCGCCTGCAAAGCTTCGATTGATTTCGGAAAAGGCGGAGGCGTTTGCTGATGGACATGACCTAATCTATGTTGGCATTGAAGTCTTGGATCAGGAGGGACGCGTTGTACCGAATGCGGAGGTGAAGCTGGAAGCAGACGTTACGGGGGTATGCGAGCTGGCTGGCTTTGGCAGCGCGAATCCGATCACGGAGGAGGATTACACGGACGCTTTTGCCACTACCTTTAGAGGGCGGGCACTAGCGATCCTGCGCACGGGGTACGAGGAAGGAAGCTGTAAGCTGGCAGTGAAGGCAGAAGGCTTTGAAACGGTAGAAGAAACGTTTTGTGTTAGATAATCAGTGATCACATTCGGAAAGGAGCAGGCATGGACAAGGTTAAGTGGGGTATTTTAGGAACGGCAAACGTGGCGAGATGGGGAATGATCCCGGGAATGAAGAAAGCCTCTAATTGCGAGCTTTATGCCATTGCGGGAAGAAGTGCAGAGAAGGCGAAAGCCTTTCAAGAGCAGTACGGATTCGAGAAGTCTTATGGCAGCTATGACGAGTTGCTTGCTGACGAGAACGTGCAGGCAGTTTATATTCCGCTTCCCAATGACATTCATTTGAAATGGGTGAAGGCGGCGCTAAAGGCGGGAAAGCACGTGCTGTGCGAAAAGCCCATGGCGATGAATGCGGCAGAAAGCAGGGAAATGTACCAGACGGCAAAAGAGTGCGGGAAGTTCTTGATGGAAGCGTATGCATATTTGCACAGCCCTTACGTGGAGAGCCTTAAAGAGACCATAAAGAGCGGTATCATTGGCGACGTGAACTATATTGACACGGCATTTGTCACGCAGGGCTACAAGGAAGATTTTAGGCTCCATAGAGAATTTGGCGGCGGTGCCATGTATGACCTGGGTTGTTATTGCACGACCATGATCTTAACCCTGGTTGAGGCCATGGGCAAAGGCTTGGAGCCGGATCTCGTTTTGGCAAATGCCGAATTCACGCCTCTCGGGGTGGACTTCTTGACGGCGGGCCT
>JAFPRF010000048.1 GCA_017400965.1 Lachnospiraceae bacterium | reverse complement strand
GCAGGCAAGGATTTTAAGTTTGTGAATAATACGGGGTATCCCATCTACATCGAGGGGACGACCACGAAGAATAAAAGGATCACCTTTACCATTTACGGTAAGGAGACCCGACCTGAGGGCCGCAAGGTTCGCTATGAGAGCGAGATCCTTGCGAAGGATGAGCCCACCATCGACCTGATCACGGCAGATCCCTCCAAGCCTCTAGGCTATGTTTCCACGGAGGCAGCGCACATCGGTTACACGGCGAGACTTTGGAAGATCGTGACCGAGGACGGCAGGGAAGTGAGCCGCGAGGTAGTCAACAATAGTAAATACAGCGTATCACCCAGAAGGGCCGTGGTCGGCGTGGCAACCGACGAGGCGTGGAAATACGAGGAGATCATGGCAGCCATTGGCACCTACGATTTGGAGCACGTGAAGGTTGTGATAGGTCTCTTACTTCAGCCCGCGGCGCAGTAATTTCGCAACATGACATGACAGAAAAGGAAATCGGGACTTCCCGATGACGGGATTTAGGCCATGAGAACTGGAAAGCTGCCGGAGAGTATGCTAGGACGCTCCGTACTGAAACAAGTTCATACGGTGAATCATCGGATCAGCCATCCGTTCTCAGAAATGGTTTTGAAACAAACAAAAGGCGCAGCCGTAGGGTCGGACTGCGCTTTTTTTGCGGCGCCAAACGGCCAGATACTGGCCTGGTGTGCCCAGGAGGCCGCAGTCGCGGGCAAGGCAGATGCGGGGGAAGCGGCTGCCTTGGTGCAAAAATGTGCCAATAATTTGGCGGCAGCCGGTGCAACACCCGTATCTGCCATGATCACGATCATGCTCCCGGAGGAATGCGAGGAGAGCGACGTTAAGGAATTGATGGGTCAGATCGTAAAGGCCTGTGAAATGCTTCAGATGGAGGTTGCCGGAGGTGACGCGAACGTCACTTTTGCGGTAAAATGCCCCATCGTGACGATCACGGCCATCGGTGCGGCAAACCCTAAGGCATACTGTGATCTGTCTAAGGCGAAGGCTGGGCAGGACCTGGTGCTTACGAAATGGATCGGCCTCGAAGGAACGGCGATCCTGGCACGGGAGCATCGGGAAAAGCTCCTAAAGCGCTATCCCGCCTATTTAGTTGACGAGGCCGCGGGATTTGCGCAGTATCTGTCCGTTGTGGAGGATGCGAAGATTGCCTTGGAAGCCGGCGCTTGTGCCATGCATGACCTATCCCAGGGCGGCGTTTTTGGAGCACTTTGGGAACTCGCGGAGGGCGCGGGACTTGGCCTGGACGTGGACCTGAAAAAGATTCCCATTCGGCAGGAAACCGTGGAGACCTGCGAGGTATGCGGCGTCAATCCTTATGAGATGAAAAGCGGCGGAAGCCTATTGATCGCGGCAACCGACGGCGAGGCCGTGATGAGTGCCTTGGAAGCGAAGGGCATTTCGGCAGCGGTGATCGGAAAGCTGACGGAGAGCGGAGACCGCGTCGTCCGAAACGGCGAGGAGACAAGGTTTTTGGACCGCCCCAAGGGAGCAGACATCATTTATGAAACAGGAAATACTGAAAATTGAGATAAGGAGAGGGATACAATGAACGAAGCATTGAAGGAAGAATTATTGAAGCTGATCGAGAGAAACAGCCGAATTGATTTAAAGGAACTTGCAGTATTAGTTGGCGCGTCGGAGATCGACGTAGTGAACGCCATGGAAGAGATGGAGAAGGACGGCACCATTTGCGCTTACCATACGTTGATCAACTGGGAGAAGACCTCCATTGAGAAGGTGACCGCGCTGATCGAGGTGCGCGTAACGCCCCAGAGAGGTCAGGGCTTTGACTCCATCGCCGAGAGAATCTACAACTATCCTGAGGTAAGAAGCCTGTATCTGCTTTCAGGCGGTTTTGACCTGATGGTCATCCTCGAGGGCAAGACCCTGCGCGAGGTGAGCTCCTTCGTATCGGAGAAGCTTTCCACGATGGAGACGGTCCTTAGCACCTCCACCCACTTTATCCTCAAGAAATACAAGGATCACGGCACTGTCATGACCACCAAAAAAGAAGACGAAAGAGAGATGATCACGCCATGAGAAATCCATTATCAGACACCATCGTACAGATTAAACCCTCCGGCATTCGTAAGTTCTTTGACATTGTCAGTGAGATGAAGGATGCCATTTCCCTTGGCGTAGGCGAGCCGGATTTTGATACCCCTTGGCACGTGCGCGAAGAGGGCATTTACTCCCTGGAAAAGGGCAAGACCTTTTATACCTCCAACTCCGGACTGAAAGAACTCCGCGTGGAGATCTGCAATTACATTAAGAGAAGCCAGAACATTACCTACGATCCCTTAAAGGAGGTCATTGTTACCGTCGGCGGTTCCGAAGCCATTGACATCGGCCTGCGCGCCATGATCAACCCTGGGGACGAGGTATTGATCCCGCAGCCTTCTTACGTATCCTATGAGCCCTGTGCAGTTCTGGCAGGCGCAAAGCCCGTCATCATTAACTTAAAGGCTGAGAACGAGTTCCGCCTGACCGCAGCTGAGGTGGAGGAAGCCATCACGGAGAAGACGAAGATCCTGATCCTTCCCTTCCCCAACAATCCCACTGGCGCCATCATGGAGAAGGAAGACCTTGAGGCCGTTGCGGAGGTTGTGAAGAAACATGACATTTACGTCATGTCAGATGAAATTTATGCAGAGCTGACCTACAAGGGAAAGCACGTTTCCATCGCAAGCCTGCCCGGCATGCAGGAGAGGACCATTCTCATCAACGGTTTCTCCAAGGCGTATGCCATGACGGGTTGGAGACTGGGCTATGCCTGCGGTCCTGAAGCGATTATCAAGCAGATGACCAAGATCCATCAGTTTGCCATCATGTGCGCACCTACCACCAGTCAGTATGCTGCAGTGGAAGCATTAAAGAACGGCGACGCTGACGTGGCCATGATGCGCGAGTCCTATAACCAGAGAAGAAGGTTCCTGATCAATGCCTTTAAGGAGATGGGTTTGGAGTGCTTCGAGCCCTTCGGTGCCTTCTACATCTTCCCTTGCATCAAGGAATTTGGCATGACCAGCGATGAGTTCGCGACCCGCTTCCTCGAGGAAGAGAAGGTTGCCGTGGTTCCCGGTACGGCCTTTGGCGACTGCGGTGAAGGGTTCCTTCGAATCTCCTACGCATATTCTTTGGAGAAGCTGAAGCTCGCCATCGGTAAGCTCGAGCACTTCATCACCAAGCTTCGCGCTGAAAAGGCAGGAAACTAATGAAAATCGTGTTGCATCAGCCGGAAATCCCGGCAAACACTGGAAACATCGGGCGGACGTGCGTTGCGACGAACTCCGCCCTGCACCTCATCGAACCGCTTGGATTTCGTCTGAACGAGAAGGAGATCAAGCGCGCTGGCATGGACTACTGGGAGCATCTTGAGGTCCATCGCCACATGAATTACGCGACCTTCCTGGAGGCCATCTCTGATGACCTCGCGGCGCATGAGGGCGCAAAGATCTGGTATTGCACTACCAAGGCAGAAAAGTCCTACACGGAAGTGGAGATCGGGCCAGAGGACTATCTCATGTTCGGCAAGGAGAGCGCCGGGATTCCTGAGGAGATCCTCGTGGAGAATCGCGCTCAGTGCATCCGCATCCCCATGGCGCCGACGATCAGATCCCTAAATCTTTCGAACTCCGTGGCGATCGTTC
>JAFPRF010000047.1 GCA_017400965.1 Lachnospiraceae bacterium | reverse complement strand
GCAGGCGGATCGTACGCGTCGCGATCCCTGAAGCCTGTCAGTTTCAGGTGGAGTTCCACGCAAAGAAGTACAATCAGGAGAGCGACAAATCCCTCGTTCAGGTGGAGCGATTTAAGGGGAGCCTTGAGGACTATCTCGGTAAGGGCAACCGCCCCGACATCATCATGTTTTCGGACCACACGGAGATTGCGGCTTACGTGCAAAAGGGCGTTTTGGTTAACCTTCTTCCCATGTTTGAAGCGTGGGAGCCGGAGGAACTGGAGGGGATGATCCCCAAGGCGCAGGAACTTCTTGGAATCGGCGAGGAGAATGCCATGTATGCCATGTCTGCGAGGTTTCGCTTGCTCCTTCGAACTTTTGGTGGCGAGGGCGTTGGAGACGATGGATTGTGGGATCCCGTCAGTTACCTTTTGTGGTATGACAATTTCATGACCCAGAAGGGCTTTACCGGCAGAGGCTGGGTGGAAAACGTCCTGCTTGCGAACGTGCCTTTCTATATCGATGAAGAAGAGCCGAAAACCTATTTTCACGCGCCGGAATTTGAGGCGCTGATGAAGGCATACAAGGAAGTATTGGATCACCATGAGGATGGAATGCCCAATCGGATCGACAGTTGGGCAGAGTATGAGATGGCGAGAGGCCCTTGGTGGCGCGCGAGCTATAACTGCTCCGGCCTGGGAGAACCTGGTATTTCCATGGAGGGTATTCCCGGATCTGACGGGAAGGATCACGTTTACGTGAAAATGGATGATCCCATGAGCATCCTTAGCACCTCCGATTGCCAGCAGGAGGCGTTCGACTTTATTGCGTACTATGTATCGCTTCGCGAGCCCCTGATCAAAGGATATCCGGAAAATTATTATGGTAAAAACGGAAACACGATGGCAATGTTCTCCGTTTGGGGAAAGTACCTGAGGGAAGAGATTTACGAAACAGAAAGACCGAATACCGTGAATTTTATAGATGGAACCTTTTCCGAGGAACAGATCGCACACTTAAAAGAGCTGATCATCGACGCCGTACCGACCACAAAGGCGCAGGTTGACATTTACGAAATGCTCCTCGAAGAAATGGCGCCTTACTGGCAGGGGGATAAGAGCCTCGAGGCCGCCTGCGACGCTTTGCAAAGCCGCGCGGAGCTGTACTTAAAAGAGCAGAGGTAAGGAAGAACTTTTTGTGATCTTTTTCGTCATTATGATTAGTGGGACATGAATAAACTTTTGGAGGCGATCATTATGATAAAAAAGAAATGGATCAGTGGAATAGCCCTGGCATGTATTGGGGCAATGCTAGCAGGTTGCGGAAGTGCCAGCATTCCTAGCGAAAGTACGTCGGACGTGGTAGCAGAGAGCAACGCGGAGGAGAAAAGCAGCACCGAGGATAGCAGCGAGGATCAAACCGAAAAGGAGGAGGCGATGGCGGAAAACATGGCACAGGAGCTGGTTCTTGCAGACCCGATGAGCTTAAAGGATTCCTATCAAAGGGCAGCATACTTTGCGGATTGGGCATATCTGCAGAGCAAAGAAAACACGATCATTAGTCCCTTGTCCCTGAACGTGGCATTGGGATTGGCGGCGGAAGGAGCGAGTGGTGAAACGGCGCAGCAGCTTTATGCGTATCTCGGCAGGGAAGATTATACGGATTACGTGAAGGAGTATATGACCTTCGCTGAGGGACTGGCCGTTGAAAAAGGCGAAAGGCAGTATGCAAGTGAGTACTCCTTCCATTATGAGATCGCCAATTCCATCTGGATCAATCAAATGAAACAGATTCAGGATGCCTATCGGGACAGCGTAACAGAGAGCTTCCGCGCGGAGGTCAGCCCCGCCGATTTTACGGGCGATATCAGTGGCACCGTGAAAAAGATCAATGGTTGGTGCGATGAAAAAACGCACGGAATGATCCCTGAGATTGTCACTGAGCAGAACATTAAGCCCAATATGATGGCCATCCTCATCAATTCCCTGTATTTTGAATCCCCTTGGGTGGAGAAGTGGAGCCTTCAGGATGGCGAGTTCACGGATCTTCAAGGGAAGCAGACAACGCAGGAAATGCTGATCGGCAGCGGAAACGTTTATTATGAAAATGATAAGGCGACTGCGTTCGGAAAGTCCTATTATAATGGCTTCGAATTCATTGGCATTCTCCCGAAGACGGAAGGGGAGTTTAGCATCTTGGACCTGGATCTGGAAGACCTTTTGAAATCCGACGATACCTCCTATGAAGTGAAAGCAAGGATGCCAAAGCTGAACTTTGAAACCTCAGCGGAGAGAGTGGAGGAGCTGCTACAGTCTCAGGGAATCACGGTTCCATTTGATCAGTCAGCGGCCTGCTTTGACAAGATCGTAAAAGGCGAGAACCTTTACGTGGATTCCATTTTGCAGAAGTGCAAGATCGAGCTGGATGAAAACGGAACGAAGGCAGCTGCGGTGACTGCAATGATGATGCGGGCAAACAGCATTGCGATGGAGAAAAAGGTGAAGGAAGTTAACCTCGACAGACCCTTCGCATTCCTGATCTATGATACCGTGAATGACGAAATCCTGTTTGTCGGGAAGGTAACGTCGGTTTCCAAATAAATGTGATAAAGGCTAGTTGCGGCATGCGCAGCTAGCCTTTTTGGTGTTTAGAGTAGAGCTTTCAGCTTCTCCGTTTCTTCAGAAATGACCTTCTTATCGATCCTTTGGAACAATACCTCCGTCTCAGGTAACTTATAGCCAGCGGCGATGGACTTCGGCTGCCAAGTCAGGTCGATTCCAAGCCAGTTTGCCACCTTCTCAGAGGAGAAGGGCAGCACCGGTGCGAGGAGCGCCGCGAGATTGGCGATGATCTGGACGCAGTTAAACAAAGTGTTTTCGCATCTCGCAGGGTCTGAGTTCCTTGTGATCCAGGGCTGCTCGGAATCAAAGTACTTATTTGCGAAGTGCACGAGATCAAAGATCTCTCGGATCGCATCGCGGAAATTCCCGGCTTCGATCTGTGCGCCGACGGAATCATAAATACCATCGAGTTTTGATTGGATGGAAGGCTCCAGAGTACCAGAAGGTACAAGCCCGTCGTAATACTTGGCAATAAACGCTAAGCTACGGTTTACGAAGTTCCCGTAAGCGCCGAGAAGCTCGCTATTATGGGTGTTGACGTAATCATTCCAAGAGAAGTCCGTGTCCCTTTTCTCCGGGCCGTTGGCGAGGAAATAGTAGCGGACGGAGTCGGCGTCGAAACGCTCTAGAAGCTCCTGAATCCAGATGGCATAATTGCGGCTCGTTGAGATCTTGCGCCCTTCGAGGGTACAGTATTCGCTGGAGATGATGCGATCGGGCAGGCGCCAGCCATCGCCATTGGCAATAAGGAGCGCGGGAAGGATAATGGTGTGGAAGGGGATGTTGTCCTTGCCGTGTACGTAATAGTGGATGCAGTCGGAAGACTTAGCATCCCAAAGCGCCGCATAATTCAGACCAGCCTTTTTCGCGGCAACTCCACTCGCGGAAAGATACCCTAGAACATTCTCCGCCCAGATATAGATCGTCTTATTTTCATACCCATCCTTTGGAACGGGGATGCCCCACTCCAAATCCCTTGTCAATGCGCGGTCGCGCAGTCCTTCCTCAATGTACTTATTCGTAAATGCAATAGCATTCTTTCTCCACTTGGGAT
>JAFPRF010000339.1 GCA_017400965.1 Lachnospiraceae bacterium | reverse complement strand
GAGTGCAATAGCATCTTCAGTTCTTCAGGTCTCATCGTTTTCTCCGCATCAGATTATACCATAACTTCATGGCGCACCCTTACTCTCATCTTGTTCTAACATAAGCGTGGAAGCCAACGGCAATGGTTCGACATTCCACAGCCAGTATTTCTCCGAACTGGGACTTGACCAACCAAGCTCAATAATATTCGCCTTGCTTACTTCCCCTGAAAAGCGCGTGATTCTGAATCGATGTATTAATGTGTCGCCACCACGCATCGTAGGCATGATATAAAGGACTTTCTTTGACGCCGCATCTTCCTTAGTAAAGACACCAAATCGCTTGGCGTTCTCAAGCGACATGTGATACACGTTGTGGCTCGCGATAAAGTCAAGTTGATCTTTCCCCCGGCAAGTGCCGAATAAGACCGTTTCCTGAACATTAGCCTCGGAATACGTATCCCCCGCCTTGGCACCATGCAACGCCGCAACCTGTCCTTGTAATTTCACAACCGGATCTTCGCCCAGCGCGCATGGTTCAACGATAAAACATTTCTCCAACCACGCTTTTACGTCTGTATTATCCTTGGCGGGATCGGCCCGCTCCAATGCGAGAGAATAATATGGTCTGCCGTCAACATCCCCAAATGGCTTGTACACTTTCCCGAGAATCTTTGCGAAATCCGACTTCAAGAACTCTTCTTCATGTCCGATCAACCTCGGCGTCATGGCATAGAAATCATAATAGTCCGTCAGAAGCTTCCTGATTTCGTTTCTGAACTGCTCACGCACTTTCCCCTTCCATGCCGCCTTTCGATAGGCGTTCTCTTGCGCATAGAGGGAGATGATGAACAGGAAATTCACATCGTAATGAGCGACAATCAACGTATCGCGGTCGAAAATCCGGTTCTCGAACTGGCGCGAGAAGAATTGCTTTTTGCCCTTGGAAGTCTGCGTTATGGAATCATCCAGAAATCCTCCGCGCAAATTGGAACTCATCATCGCGCTGATAAAGAAATTGGGAACGATATTATAGCCCTCCGTCACCCTGTCGCGCAGTTCGCTCGAGCCGGCGTATTTCTGCCTCTCCTCCTCCCTGTCTGCGTCAGGACCGGATTCGTCCAGAAAGAGGTCCAGATGCCACTGTATGACGTTCTTCGCGTACGTGAACTGCTTGTACACCGCCTCGCGCCCCAGCGGAGTATTATATTTGTAATACTTGCTGTCACCGATGTAGAATATCTGGCGTTCCCCGGAAGGATTCTCCATCAGCTCTTTCCAAAGGTACATGTGATCGACGCGCTTGCCGTCATCTTGATTTACAAGGCTGCGCGGGAGGTCTGTCTTGCGATCTCCCACAAGCTCGTCAATCATCGCCTCAAACACCCTGTCGAACGAACGAGCCAGCAGATACTCCTCGTGGTCGCCGCTCAAATAGATTCCGTGGTTAAGGTCGAAGAACGCATAGCACAAATCCCAAAGTCGCAACGCCCTGTCAGAGAAGTACTTGTATTTGATCGCCAGAAGCCGTCTCTTGCCCATCCCCTTCTCAATGTATGCCTGAAAACGTCCGCCCGTAATCAATTCATACCCAAGGTCAATCTTGACATTAAACCCGTACCGCTCCTTCATGTGGTTGAGGATCGAGAAAAAGATAACAAGCAGTTCCTCGTCGAAGTCGATCTCTCGTCTCTTGTTGACGAGCTTCACATATACGGGCGAATCGTCTTGCCACGCAGCAGCCGTTTTAGACACGGTCTTTGCCCAGTTTATCTTGTTGAAACCGCTATGCCTGTTTCGCACCGTAAAGAAGAAGAAGTCCTGATTGTCCTTGGCAAAATCCTGAATCGAAAGAAGCACGTCTAGCAAGGTCTCGCTCTTACGCCGTTTACCCGTCTGCGAGACATGGGGCGTATGTCGTTCAAACACGATTCCGTTCTTGGGATTCGTCTTGTTGTAAACGCAAAGCGCCCTGTATATCCACGTCGAAAACCCGTAGATGAAACCACGCTCCTC
>JAFPRF010000338.1 GCA_017400965.1 Lachnospiraceae bacterium | reverse complement strand
GCCATCAGATATGCGTATTTTATGGTAGGAGTAATCTCCCAAAAATACCATTCCGTCGCGCGGAAGAGTTCGGCGTCAAAATAAAGCAGGGGCACGCCATGCTCGTAAAGTACTAAGAAAACAAAGTTGAGCAGATTGAAAAATAGGACGTGCATGCCCATGATCCAGAAGGTATTGCAGGACATGAAATTCACGAACTTACTCTCATACACTGGCTTTCCGATCAGATCCACAAAGGTGAGCCAGAACAGGATGCCGATCAGGGATGAAACCAACGGCGTTACAATATAGGGACTGGTAAAGCCCGTCATTTCATTGAGGGCGTCAAAGGCTAAGTCATAGGGAAGTGGCAGATATGTCGTGCGGATCATGTTGATGAAAAGCATTAAAGCAAGTATGCCTATCTTACAGCCGCCAGGCAAACTCTCATGCTTTTTCTCAAGGTGATCCCTGTAGATGATGCCAAGCTCAAGAAAGGGCATAAAGAACAGGCATTTAAGGGGAATTAAAAGATACGGGGAACATTCATAAATGTTTTTCTTCGCGAAGGATATGACAAAAAGATGTCCGATACAGAACAGTACGAACATCACATAGCTATTCCAAAACTTACATAAAAACTTTTTGAGCAGTGCGTAAACGATCAGCGTTACAAAAAGCGCGATCACGAACCACATAGGTTCCACGATCGTTCCAAAGGTTCCCACCGTGAGGATGCGATCCCACATGTATTTCAGGTACCACCCTGGGAAGGCCGGCTTCTCTCCGCTCTTATACCAATTCAGCAGCTGCTCGATGCCGAATACAAACAGGGATATTCCAATATAGGGGAGTAATAATGTTTTGATCTTTTTCCAAATGTATTTTAACAGGTTCGTTGAAGAATCCACCTTGTTGAAATACCCGGAAATAAAGACAAACATGGGCATAAAGAATGAGTTATACGGAATGAAATCGCCAAAGAAATGAAATGTCGTAAAGGTATGCGAATCAGCCACCATAAAGATGCCGATCGCAGATAATACCATGAATTTCTTGTTGGATTTACTCCGCCTCTCTAACTGTCCCATATTACTCCCCCCAAAGCATATGATTCCTATATGACCAAATCTTACAAGCTTGTTTACCGTTCCTCACGGAAATATGGCAGTCCCAGGGAGGAAGGCGGCTGTGCCTCACGCTTCTTACCAATGCTCGTTCCGACAAGGAACAGGATCGTAACCACGTAGGGCAACATCTTGAACAGCTCCTGGCCGCTGACGTCGAGCCCAGGGATATAATTGTGAACGATGTAAAGTCCGCCGAAAAGAATAGATCCAAGGATACTAAAGTGCGGCTTCCATACTGCAAAGATTACCAGTGCAATGGCCAGCCATCCGCGGTCACCGAAACCGTCATTTGACCATACGCCGTTTGCGTAGTCCATGACATAGTACAGGCCGCCCAGACCGGCGATCATGCTACCGATGCAGGTCGCCAGATATTTATTCTTCTCAACGTTGATCCCCGCAGCATCCGCCGTGGCAGGGCTTTCTCCGACCGCACGCAGACGAAGTCCCGCACGCGTCTTAAACAGGAAAAAGGATGAACCCAAGGCCATAAAAATCGCGAGATACGCCAAAAAGCTGTGGGACAGGAAGATCTGTCCAAACCAGCCAAGCTTATCCGCGATCGGCAACGTCGCGCTGAAATAGCCGCTTGTGGCCGTCAGATTGATCGAAGGCACGTCACTTCCCGTCAGCTTCACCAAGGAACCACCAAAGAAATTACCAACGCCAACGCCAAAGGTCGTAAGGGCAAGTCCGGTAACGTTCTGGTTTGCTCTCAGCGAAACGGTGAGGAAACAATAGATCAGCCCCATCAGCAAGGAACCAAGGAGCGAGCAAAGCAGCGGGATCAGCACCGCAAGAATGGGATTCAGCTTTGTAGCATTCTGCTCATAAAGAAAGGCTCCGATAACTCCGCCAATGCCTCCAACGTACATAACGCCAGGGATACCGAGGTTTAGATTTCCGGACTTTTCAGTAACGATCTCACCAGTTGAGCCAAACAGCAGCGGAATGCCCTGCATGATGGCACGTCGTAAAAATGCAGCCCACATTTACTTCTCCTCCTTTTCCCTGAACTTAATGGAATACTGAATAAAGAACTCACTTCCGATGATAAAGAAAATGATGATGCCCGTGATGATGTCCGAGAAGGATTCATTCAGGCCAAATTTCGTGGATATCTCTACTGCTCCCTTTTCAAAAAAGGCTAGCAGGAAGGAAGTAAGAATCATGGTAAGCGGATTGAACTTTGCGAGCCATGCGACCATGATCGCCGTAAAGCCTCTGCCTGCCGCCGTATTACGAGAGATCGTGTGATCCGTTCCCGCAACCAAAAGCCAACCTGCGATTCCACTGATGGCTCCGGAGATCAGCATGGTACGGAGGATTACCTTCCTTACGGACAAACCAATGTACCTAGCCGTGTTCTCACTCTCACCGACTACTGAAATCTCATAGCCATGCTTACTGTACCAAAGATAGACGTGCATGATGATCGTCAGGCCAAGCACGATGAGGATATTGAGCAGATAAGACTTTCCGCCGACAACGGGTAGCCAACCTGCGTGCGTGTCTCTATTGATGATACCCACGTTTCCTGAGCCCTTCGGCACAGACCATTTATAGCTGAAAAAGGACACGATCTGTATGGCTATGTAGTTCATCATCAGCGTAAACAGCGTTTCATTTGTGTTCCAAAAGGAACGGAAAATGGCGGGAACGAATGCCCAGATCGCGCCTGCGGCAATGCTGGCAATGATCATGACAAGGATCAGTATGCCATTTGGTAATGAATTTCCAAAAAGGATCATACATGCCGCTGATGCCAGTCCGCCCATTAGAACTTGTCCTTCTGCGCCGATATTCCAGAAGCGCATTTTAAAGGCGGGCGTCACGGCAAGTGATACGCAGAGCAGCATTGCCAGATTCTGCAACATTCCCCAGATTCTGCGTTCCGTTCCGAAAGAACCGTCGATCATAACGGCATAGATGCGAATCGGATTACTCCTTGTGAGCAGGAAACCGACCAAACCGCTGACCACCAAGGCTACCAATATCGCCGAAAGTCTGATCAGCCAGGTCTTCCACATCGGGATACGGTTTCGCTTAACAATATGTATCAAAGGCTCCTTGATTTTATGCTCGGCCATCGCTTGCACCATCCTTGTTTGTATTTTGGGTCATCAGAAGTCCAATCTCCGCCTTTGAAGTCTTTCTGGCATCCACTATGCCTGAAACGTGACCCGAACTGAGTACGAGAATGCGGTCACAGAGCGCGATCAGAACGTCTAGGTCCTCTCCGACAAATACCACGGCAGTGCCGGATTCCTTTTGATTGTTTAACAAATTGTAGATCATGTAGGAGGAATTAATATCCAACCCTCGAACTGGATAGGCTGTCATCAGTACCGTCGGAGATTCAGCGATCTCACGACCAACCAACACCTTCTGTACGTTTCCTCCAGATAGTCTTCTGATGGGCGTTGTTTTACCGGGAGTCACAACCTCAAGATCTTTAATGATCTTTTCGGCCAGCTCGGAAGACTCCGTTCTGTTCAGGAATACACCCTTACCCTTATTGTAGCTTCGAAGCATAATGTTGTCGACAATGTTCATGTTACCGACAAGTCCCATGCCAAGTCTGTCCTCAGGAACAAACGACAGGCTGACGCCGAGATCTCGTATCTGCAAAGGCGTTTTTTTCCGTAAATCCTTTTCCTCGCCCGATTCGGGATCCATGAAAATAATCTCTCCCTCGCATTTTTGCAAACCGGCAATACTTTCAAGCAATTCTTTTTGCCCGCTTCCAGCGATTCCTGCGATTCCAAGGATCTCACCCGAATTGATCGTGAAATTGATATCCTTGAGGACGTCCACTCCCTCGACACCCTTGCAGTTTAGATTCTTCACGATGAGTCTCGGCTGCACGTTCTTCGGCTCGGAGCGATCAATGTTCAAGATAACCTTTTTGCCGACCATGAGCTCGGTCAGCTCTTCCTCGTTGGTCTGTGCCGTAACAACGGTACCAACGTTCTTTCCCTTGCAGAGCACCGTTACTTTATCAGAAAGGGACAGCACCTCGTGGAGCTTATGCGTGATAATGATGATGGCCTTGCCTTCATCACGCATCTTTCGAAGGACTCCAAACAGTTTCTCCGTCTCCTGCGGCGTCAAAACGGCCGTCGGCTCGTCAAGGATCAGGATGTCGGCACCTCGGTACAATACCTTGATAATCTCAACCGTCTGCTTTTCCGATACGGACATGTCGTAAATCTTCCGCTCAGGATCGATCTCAAACCCATATTGATTAGCGATTTCCTTCACTTGCTTTACGCATTGCTTCAAGTCATATCGACTCTTGTCTTCCAGTCCCAATATGATGTTTTCCGTTGCACTGAACACGTCCACAAGCTTAAAATGCTGATGGATCATTCCGATGTTGTGACGAAGAGCGTCCTTCGGGGAACGCATGACAACTTCTTCCCCGTCAACGTAAATGTGTCCGTGATCAGGAAAATAAATACCAGAGATAACGTTCATCAGCGTCGTCTTTCCACTGCCGTTCTCTCCCAATATGGATAAAATCTGTCCGTGATACACGCTGAGATCGATGTTGTCGTTTGCGACGACTTTTCCGGCAAACGCCTTTGTAATTCCCTTGAGCCTAATGGCAGGTACTTCGCTGCGCTGGTTTTCAGCCATTTTTCCGTCTTCCTTTCTTTGGTACGGGTCTCTGACGAGAAGACGGACATCCACAGTATTCTGAGAATGTCCGTCTGCACGATGTCCAAGTTTTATATCGTTTTATTAGAACCGATATGCATTAATACATCTCGTTCAAGGTCGTGATGCCATCGATACGAAGATCGAAGTAAGGTGCTGCACGATATTCTGACTCATGGAAGTAACCATCCTTGATCACCTCGGTATCAGGAGTATAGTTTGCATCAGTGTCAACGTCTGCCACGTAGCTGTCAAGCTTGCTTCCGCCAACGGTGAAGTTTGCGGTATCAAATACGTGAATGGAACCAGCCTTCAGGTCTGCGATCACCTTGTTAAGAGCATCCTGCGTTCCAGCAGCTGCTGCCTTCTCGTTTACAGCGGTCAGCGCTACGGAGTTGGTGGAAAGGCTACCTACCCAGTCGGTGTCGATCTTCTTGCCTTCAGCAGTTGCCTTGATCGCATACTCGAAATAAGGAGCCCAATCGATACGGGAGCTTACGATGAAGGTGTTGGGGCAAGCATCAACGGTGGAACCGTTATAGGAAATGTTCGGGATGCCTGCGTTCTCACATGCGGTAGGAGCACCCATGGAGTCAGCATGCTGGGAGATCAGTACGCAACCAGCGGAGATCAGCTTGGTAGCTGCTTCCTTCTCAGCGGTCTCGTCATACCAAGAACCGGTGAACTGTACCTTCATGGTTACGGAAGGACATACGGACTTTGCTCCAAGATAGAAGGAGGTATATCCGGAAATAACTTCTGCGTAGGTATAAGCACCAACGTAGCCCATTACTGCATCTTCTGCAGTGATCTTGCCTGCATCGATCATCTCGTTGAGCTTCATTCCTGCTGCAACGCCGGCAACGTAACGGCCCTCATAGATGGATGCAAATGCGTTGTGATAGTTGTCTTTATTCTCGGTGTGTGCAAGGGTTCCAGTTGCGTGACAGAACTGTACGTTCGGGAACTCTTCTGCTGCCTCGATCATGTAAGGCTCATGACCAAAGGAATCTGCGAAGATGATGTCGCATCCGCGATCAGCCAGGTCAGCTGCTGCTTCCTTACAATCATTGGTCTCGGGAATGTTCTTCTTGATGATGATCTGATCATCGCTAAGGCCAAGGCTCTTCTTTGCTGCCTCAAGGGAATTGATGAAGTTCAGGTCATAGGTGGAGTTCTCGTCATGCAGACAGATCAGGCCAACCTTGAAATCCTTATCAAAGGCAACCTTGTCATTAGAACCGCCGTTTCCATTTCCTTCCGTCGTTCCGCCGCATCCCGCAAGACAAGACAATGCCAACACGCCTGCTGCTGCGAGGGAAACAATACGCTTAATACTCTTTTTCATAATTTTCTCCTCTTTTCTTACTCGTTTTGTTGCTTAAAAAAGATGTCCGAACCTTCCATTTTTTCCACAATTGCAAGAGATTCGATCCGAAGGCCATCTTTGCGAAGCAAATTGCCTCCCTCTTGAAAACCCTTTTCAATTGCGATCCCGGCACCGACAGCTTCCGCACCCGCCTGCCTTACTAACTCCAGCAGACCCTCCAATGCTTTTCCGTTGGCAAGAAAATCATCGACCAAAAGAATGCGATCACCCGGACAAAGGAACTCGCTCTCCACGACAACGTTATAGTCCATACCGTGCGTATAGGAATGCACCGTCGTCTGATAAACGTCACCAAAGACATTACTGGAGCGATGCTTTTTCGCAAACACAACGGGAGCGCGTAACGCATATCCTGCCGCCAGCGCAAGGGCAATGCCAGACGACTCGATCGTCAGAATCTTAGTGACTTTATCATTCGCGAAGCGGCGCGCAAATTCCTCGCCAAGCTGCATGATCAGCTCGGGATCCATCTGATGATTTAAGAACGAAGATACTTTCAGTATGGAGCCATCAAGAATTTTTCCTTCACGGCGAATCTTATCCTCTAAAAGTTTCATTGATAATCACCCTCATTGATTCCAAAATGTTTTCTGAACAACTTTACGTTATTTATATAACAATTCGGCGTAATAGTCAAGGTTTTTCCTATATTAGCGTTATTTCCAAGGCCTCGTATTGTCGAGCCATCCCTTCGCTTTCCAGTACTTGAAATCCGTATATTCCGGATTCTGCTTTCCAAGCCCCGTCTGCATCATCCGAACGGCATAGAACTTCATCTTCGTTACCAGTTTCGTGTGCGCCGGCTTAGTATAATCGATTCCGCGCATCTTCGCCGCCATGGTTTTCAGAGATTTCGTCATGACCTGCCTTTTTTTCTCAGGAATCCTATTCCATATGATATCACTCATCAGCCTAAAAGTACATACGTGAATCTCGCTAACGCCCCACCAAGAAAGGCTGTCCTTGATATCCTTCGCAGTCGACTTCCCGCCAGCGCCAAGGCACTGTGTGATGATCACCGCTCGCTTTCCGAACATCTCACCCGCAGGTCTGTGCGGCATCCAGCGATATCCAAAATGATCCAACATCACCTTCATCGCACCAGTTGCGTGGAATACGTAAGCCGGCGAAGTAAACACAAGCAGATCAGCTTCCAAAAGTGCCTTCTCAATCTTTTGCACGTACTCGGCATCCTTACACTTATGGTCATCCGTCCGAAAACATGTCGTACATCCCACGCAAAAATTCGGGCAGTCCTTCGGCAAATAAAACTCCGTAATCTCCGCCTTATCACGAAAACCCTCTAGAAATATCTCTTTGAGCTGATAGGTAACGCCATGCTTTTCCGTACCATTGATCACCGTAATCTTCATCACTTTGTCCTCCCGTAAATTCGATCAAACTGCCGAAAATGCGCAGTTAGGATTTGAATTGCTTCCTCTTCTCTTTCCGGTTCTCTGTCGCAAACCGTGAGGAGCATGTAGATCGGCGCGTAGAAATGCAGCGTCATGACCTGCACGTTCTCCGTCTGCAATATGCCCTGTGCCACAAGCATTCCCAACAACATCCCCTGATAAGAAAGCGGATCGTCGTAATACTGTTTCATGTAAACGCTAGCCAGTTCCTTGTCATGAAACTGTTCGATGGTGAGCATCTTTCGAAAACGCTTTGTGTAATCATCATGCAGGTAATATTTGAATAGACTGATCCCCAGTTGGATCATGCTTTCTTCAGACATGTCCTGATAGATCACGGCGTCCTTCCTCGCGTCATTTCCCGCGATGTGAAGCATTCCAGCCTTCTCCTCAAACCTTCGGTTCATCTCCTCGATGATGGCATCGAAGATCGCTTGCTTGTTTTTATAATGTTTATAAAGAGACGGCGCCTTGATGCCAACTCGCTCCGCAATGTCTCCCACGAAAACGTTCGCGTATCCTTTTTCCGAGAACAGCGTGAGCGCTTCGTCCATGATTCTCTGTTTTGTATTCATTCGCTTATCCTCACTTTGGCTAATTTGAGTTAGCCTCATTATAGGCTAATTTAAATTAGCTGTCAAGAATTTTTTAAATTCCTATTGACTCTAACGCTGCGTCATAGTTTATACTGAGCTTACACGTGAAGGAGATGAATGTTTATGATGACGGTAAATGAAGTAAGTAAGCTGACGGGCGTGAGTATACGCACACTGCAGTATTATGACAACATCGGACTTCTGCGGCCGACGGGCCATACGGAGTCAGGGTACAGGCTGTATGACGATACGGCCCTGGAAAAGATGCAACAGATTTTGCTGTTTCGTGAACTGGAATTTCCACTAAAGGATATCAAAAGTATCCTGAGCAGATCTGATTTTGACAGGACTAAGGCGTTGGAGCAGCAAACAAAGCTTCTCGAATTAAAGAAGGAGCACATTGAAAATCTGCTACAGCTATGCCGCGATTTGAAAGAGAAAGGAGTGAGTACTTTGGATTTTAAGGCATTTGATTCCAGTAAGCTAGAGGAGTATTCTAAGAAAGCTAAGGAGCAGTGGGGAACCACTGCAGAGTATAAAGAATTTGAGAAAAAGAGTAAGGGCAGAACGAAAGACGACAATGACGGCATCATGGCGGACTTCATGAAGATCTTCGAGGAGTTCGGCGCCATGAAGGACACGGATCCCGCTTCCGCAGAGGCGAAGGCTCAGGTTGAGAAGCTTCAGGCATATATCTCAGAGCATTTCTACCAATGCTCGAACGACGTGCTTTTCGGCCTTGGACAGATGTATGCCGCCGGCGATGAGTTCACTGAGAACATCGATAAGATGGGCGGCGCCGGAACCGCGCAGTTCACCTACCAGGCAATCAAGGCATATTGCCAGAAATAACATAGCATCATACGTACGAAGAGACCCGCCTCACAGCGGGTCTCTTTCCTTATATGTCTAGAAATTCATTGCCAATGCTTTCCTTTTCCAAGCTCGGTACATAAAAATCGTCACGACAATTTCTACCGTAATCCCAAGGATCCAAAACCAGCCGGAGTAAGATTCCATTAGGCAGATGGTGAGGATCGCGATGGCTATGGTGATGAGCGCCATGATAATAAAGCTGAATCTGTTAAAACGAAGCATCTTCTTTCGGCCGTCGGGAGACATTTGGGCCATGTGCGCCATGACGGCGTTGATCCCGGCGATTTGATCCGTAAGCGGTTTGCCATCCTCGGCCTTTGCCGTCAGTCCCTTATAGCCGCCTGCTCCAAAGTCAAAAAGGAGTTCAGGGATTGCGAATAAAAATTCAAATAATAGCTCAAATAATTGCTCCATCTACTTCTCTCCATTTTTCTTGATTTCTTCAAGTATCATTACCAGAGGCCCTTGAGTCTCTGATCTTCTGGTACAAAGTAAGGGCTCTTCTCATCTACGTCATAGGTATCGTAAAACTCATCGAACTGACCGAGGATGTAATTGATGCGGAACTTGCAAGGCAAGTGCGTATCGTATGTCGTCGTGTACTT
>JAFPRF010000337.1 GCA_017400965.1 Lachnospiraceae bacterium | reverse complement strand
CTCGAGAGAGTGGAGAAGATCACGGGTAAGAAGGTGCCCTTCTACAAGGCAGACATCCTTGATCGTGAGGCATTGAACGAGATTTTTGACAAGGAAGCGGTTGACGCGGTGATCCACTTTGCAGGCCTTAAGGCCGTTGGTGAATCCGTGGCAAAGCCTTGGGAGTACTATGAGAACAATATCGCAGGAACCCTGACTTTGGTGGACGTCATGAGAAAACATGGCGTGAAGAACATCATCTTTTCTTCCAGCGCAACGGTATACGGCGATCCCGCGTTCATCCCCATCACCGAGGAGTGCCCGAAGGGCCAGTGTACCAACCCTTACGGCTGGACCAAGTCCATGCTGGAGCAGATCCTGTCTGACATCCAGAAGGCAGATCCCGAGTGGAACGTGATCCTGCTCCGTTACTTTAACCCCATCGGTGCTCACAAGAGCGGTACCATCGGCGAGAATCCTACTGGCATCCCGAACAATCTGATGCCTTACGTAACGCAGGTAGCCGTTGGTAAGAGACCTGAGCTTGGCGTTTTCGGTAATGATTATGATACGCCCGACGGAACCGGCGTGCGCGATTACATTCATGTCGTTGACCTCGCAAATGGTCACGTAAAGGCACTCCAGAAGATCAAGGAGAAGGCGGGACTCAAGATTTACAATCTCGGTACCGGTACTGGCTACAGCGTGCTTGACATCATCCATAACTTCGAGGCAGCCACCGGCGTGAAGGTGCCCTATAGCATCAAGCCTCGCCGCCCTGGCGACATCGCTACCTGCTACGCCGACGCATCCCTCGCAAAGAAGGAGCTCGGCTGGGAAGCACAGTACGGCATCAAGGAAATGTGCGAGGACGCCTGGAGATGGCAGAAGATGAACCCTAACGGGTACGAGGACTAAACATGTTGCCGTCAGGTTAAGGATAGCTCCTTGATCTGACGGCTTTTCTTATGTTTGGCATCTTGGAATCCCCTATTTACAGCAATGTAACGTGACATGTTACGTGCTGAAAAATCCTTATTTTGCGGGCAATGTAACATGCAATGTTACGTTTTGCACGTGAGAATCGCTTGCGCCAGGCAGAGATTTTCGGTATGGTGAGAACAAGCGAAGGGACCCCGCGAAATAGATCAGGAAAAGGAGAAAAGCGAAATGAACGAATTTGGAAATAAGGTAGCTCAAAAAAGAAAAGACATGGGGATGACGCAGATGGAATTTGCGGATGCACTCTCTGTGACCAGGCAGACGGTATCCCGCTGGGAGTCGGGGGCGGTGGTGCCGGACGTGGACAAGATCGGCGACATTGCCAGGATCCTCGGCGTGACCTGCGATTATCTTCTTCGGGATGACATCGAGATGGAGCAGGGCACGATGGCGGGAAGCAAAGTCAGCGCAATGCTGCTAGCCACGCAGGGGAAGAAGATCAAAATCACTTTTTGTGAGGACGAGGCAGACATAGATCTGTATGATCAGGTATGCACCGTGGTTGGATTTGAGGGAAATTGGATGAAGGTTTCCGCACAGACAAAGAAGGAGACCATTGAGAAGATCATCCCTGTTTCCTCCATCTTTTCAATTGAGATCATGAAGGAGGAAGCATAATGGAATACGCATTATGGGCAATGGCAATCTTTGGATTTGTTGCATTTTGCAGCATTGGCACCCTAACCTCCCGCATCAGAAAACTGGAGCAGCAGATGGCGAGCCTGGAGGGCAGCCCCGCGCATGAAGAAAAACTGTCTTTGATGAAGGTCATGCGGGACTATGTTGGTAAGAAGGTGGAATTGGAATTTAAGGGCGAGCAGATGGATATGGATCTGACGAACGCAAAGTTCCGCAAGGGCTCCTGCATCATCGAGGACGCGGATAAAGATTGGGTACGAGTTCACGTGACCTATGACAAGACGGACAAGGTGAAACTCATCCGCCTGCAAGAGATCAGCGGCGTGAAAGGAATGGGAGAATGAGTCAAAAAGAACCGTCCCTGTTGGCATGCGGTGTCCTTGGATTGTAAGGTCATCTATAAGTAAGCGGATTTACAGTACGTAAAAATAGGTAAAGATATAGTGACAGAGGCTCCCACCAATGACAAAGAGATGGAAAATCTCGTGGGAGCCGAAGTTTTTGTGCAGGGAATTAAAGAGCGGGAGCTTCAGCGCATAGATCACGCCGCCCACGGTGTAAACGATGCCGCCGGCGAGAAGCCAGAGGAACGCAGGGAGCGGGAGTGCTTCGTAAAGCGGTTTTACGGCAAAGATCACGACCCAGCCCATGCCAATGTACAAAACGGAGGAGACCCACTTCGGGCAGGTCACCCAAAAGAACTTAAAGAGCATGCCAAGAAGCGCGATTGCCCAAACGACGGAGAGCATGCGATGGCCTAAAGGCTGGGGAAGGATCAGCATGCAGGTCGGCGTATAGGAACCCGCGATCAGGACGAAGATCATCATGTGGTCCATGCGCTTGAAGACCTTCAGGGCGTCGCCGGCGAGGTTTACGCTGTGGTAGGTGGCGCTGGCGCCATAGAGCAGGATCATGCTGATGATAAAGACGGAGGACGCGATAAAACTTTCAGGACCGCCCTGCACGGCTGCCTTCACCAAAAGGGGGATGGCGCCGAGGATTGCGAGGACCATGCCGATCAAATGGGTGATCGCGCTGCCGGGCTCGCGGATCGTCAGCTGCAGCGG
>JAFPRF010000336.1 GCA_017400965.1 Lachnospiraceae bacterium | reverse complement strand
TTTACGGCTCTTGTCATGCCCACGTAGAAAAGTCGCCTCTCCTCTTCCGGTATCCCGTTTTCCGTGAGGGCGGGGAACACGCCGTCGATCGCGTCCATAAGGATCACGCGGTCATATTCGAGGCCCTTGGACGAATGGATCGTCGAAAGGATGAACCTGCACTTGGGATCATATTTCTTGTCCTTTAGCATCGCCTGCAGGTCGTCCAGGCGTTTCAGAAATCCCGACACCGAATCCTCCTGCATGGCAAGCATTTTCAGCAGAAACATCTTTCCCGCATCGAGTCCGTTTCGTTCCATGTATTCGCCGTAACCCATTGGGTTATTCAGCCGAAAGAGCGCCTTCGCGGGTGTCTCCGTAAGCATGGCGCGAAGGTTCGTCGCCATCGCCCTGCACCTGCCAAGCGTCTTCGGATTAAGGCCTCGCACCTCTTCCGCAGCCTCCCAAAGCGTCATGCCGCCTTCGGCACTGATCCGGACCATCTCCATCGCCTGATCCTTTTTCAGGAAGGCCTGCAGCTTAAAGTAAGTCTTCTGAAAAAGCTCTCCGTCATATGGATCGAGGGCGAGCCTCAGCACGTTCGTCACGTCGGTCACGACCCTGCTCGTAAAGAAGGAAAAATCCGCGTTTCTTACGCGGTACGGAATGCCCCGCCGTTCCATAAGGTCAATGAGCGGCAGCGCGCTTTCATTGTCCCGGTACAGGACCGCCGTCTGCCTTGTGCAGCCTTCCGCGGCCTTAAGAAGGTATCCGTACTGTGCCTGTCTGCTTTTCACCTGCGCGAAGTCTATCTTTGCGGCGGCCTCTCTCGTTGCCACCATGTGCTTTTCATGCCTTTCCTTATTGCGTCCGATGAACTTGTCGGCCATGGAAACGATCTCCGCGTTCGAGCGGAAATTCCTGTCCATGACGAGCACCCTCGCGCCCTTGTGATCGTTTTCAAAGTCAAGAAGGGCCTGCGGATACGCCGCGCGGAATCCGTATATGCTCTGATCCTCGTCGCCAACCATGAAAAGGCTCCCGCCTCCTCCGGCAAGGAGCTTAATGATTTCATGTTGGATTCTGGAAGTGTCCTGTGCCTCGTCGACAAGCACGTGCGAGTATCTGCCCTGCCAGTACGATAGCATCTCCGGCGACTTTCTAAGCATGACGAGGGCATACCTCATCTGGTCGTCGTAATCCATCAGCGAATGCGATTTCAGATAATCATTATATGCCTTGTAAACCGGCATGAGCGGAAAGCTTTCCTTCTTTCCCAGCGCCTCGATCTCCTCCGCTTCAAGCATCATGTTCTTGCAGTAGGTGATCAGCGTCCTTGCCGCCTTTACGTCGCTTTCCGTCGGATAATCCGAAAGGTTTTGCCTAAGCGCGTCCGTCAGAATCTTCGCCGTGTCCTTTTCTTCCGTCACCAGGTCAAACGCGGGCTTTCCGATTGCATCCGCATATCTCTGAATGATCTTTGCGCAGATGCCATTGATCGTGCGGAACTCGATCCCCGCAGATGAACCCTCACCGAAAACCGCTTCGTACCTGTCACCCATGTCCTTCGTCGCGGCGATCGTGTACGTAAGCGTCAGCACGCTTTCCGGCCGAACGCCGCATACGGACAGTAAGTATCCAAGCCTCGTCACAAGCACGGTCGTCTTTCCGCTTCCGGGCACTGCCAAAAGGAGTACGTTCTTCTCTTCGTCCGTCACGGCGGCAAGCTGCTGACCGCTTAGCTTTGAAGCATATTTTCTTATGAATTCGTCCCGTTCCATCATGCCTCTGTACTGCCTTCGCTTTCTAATGCATTCAGTGCCTTCTCTACCCTGTTCAAAGTGTCAAAGAATCGCTTTGTAGCCACCATTGGTCCAAACAGAAGCAATCCAAAGACATTCCATCCAAACATGTGCCACCATGACGTATACGGACCTTCCACTCCAAGTTCGATGGCTTTCCCCTTCAACTCCTCTGCCATCCGAGCCATCCATACAAGCGTATAAATAAACAGCGTTGGAATCCCCAGCAGGTATGCTTTCCAGTACGGCATCACCTTATGTCCAAGGATGTCCTCCAGTTCGTCCTGCAGGCCGCCAAACGGCATGTAAAGCAAAAAGAATATACCTGCCGTAAAAAAGTCAATAAAGCCGAGCAGAAAGCCCGGACGACTTGTATGCTTAAATCTCATATGACTCCCATTTCTTTCAGCTTCTCGATAGTCTCCTCCGCGCTGACGTGGACGATTCCCGTACCACCCATGGCGTTCCAGTCGCGGATGTTACGCTGCATGTCATCGATCAGGATGCAGCCAGGTCCGGTGCAGTACTGCGGCTTCTCCTCGCGGAAGACGATGTTCACCTTAATGTCCTTTGCCAGAAGGCGATGCGTCCATGTTATCTTGTCCTCGCCAGCGGCCTCAATGCCGCGCCTTGGCTTCGGAATGCCCGTCAGGATCTCGCATTTGTCGCCATACTTGTTATAGAGCAGGTTAAACATTTCCTGCGCGCCCGGCATCAGCTCCAGGTAATCATAAAAATGCTTTGTGGCCTTGATCTTCTCCCACATCTCATCGTCGTCACCGGGCTTGTGACTCTTTGCGTTCTGATCAGGCGGTATCACGCCGCAGATCTCCCTCACGCCACGCTCAAAGTCCGCCAGGACTCCGTCCATGTCAAAGTAAATCTTTTCTACGTTCATACAACTTCCTCACTACATGTAATCATATGGAGTCTTAAGTCTGTACCCATATACGCTCTTCTGCGCCTCTTCCTTCGTGGCAAACAGGCGGCTCTCCTTTAGCTTGATGCCGCCTCCCGTCTCAGGGAACTTGATGAGGTACATTCCGCCCGATGAGCTGCGGACTTCCACCTCACGGATCCTGTTATTGTTTTCCACGATAAAAGCCTTGTCTCCAGCCTTGAATTCTGCCATTTAGAATTCACCTTCTTCCGAGGTATATCCTGAATTCTACCTTTACCGCTTCTCTATGTTCCTCTGTAAACTCGCGATCCATGTACCATCACTGCTGATCACCGGAAACTCTTGCGAGCCGATTGGTTCACCATCCTGATATGTCGAAAAAACATCGCAGTACATTACACGATCTTCATCAATGTTGATTTTTCCAACAGGCGTATGTCCCGTTACCTGAAGAACATCATAGTCCTTAAATGTCCTATATAACTTGCCTTGGTAAGGTCTAGTCCATAAAGGAGACTCATCCTTCCAAAGCTCCAGCATACTGCATTGATTCACGATGTTTTTCACATCTTCAAGATTATTTATGTCCCTTACCTTAAAGCCCCTGTAGCGCAACCAATCCAGGAATTCCCACGTCACGCCTGCGTGCGTGAACATGCATTTTCCTATCACATGGCAGAAATTTAATCTTTCCTGCATCCGTTTACGCATCTGAGACATCATATCTTCAACAAAGGCTTCTTGATAGGGAGAATATCCAGATTCCAACTTATGCCAGGTGTATGAAATGTCATGATTTCCATAACACCAAAGCGTATTAGGATGCTTCTTGTCAAACGCCATCAGTTGATCAAAAACATCCTCGTACGCCTGTCGATTCAACTGTTGGTTCCAGTCGTCCACCAAATCCCCTAAACAAACTGCCTGCTCTATTCCATGCTCTTTCATGAGCCTATCCGCTTCCTCAAACATCCATCCCTTCAGATGCACGTCTGGGATTACCAAAATCTTATCATCCATGCATAGGCGACTCCTTTCTCAATCAACTTGTATGACTTGTCTTTCCTTACATGTCCATCATAAAGAAAACCACACTTAATTAACAGCGAGCAGGTATTGAAGATTGCTGAAATCATTCAAGTTTGGCTTGAACCGCGTCAACTGTCTGCCACCACGGTTTCCGTGGTTTCATCTTCCATCTCTGCCGTCTCATAATAGAAAACCTTCGCACTGGTCAAGTGATAGCCATTGCAGTACTCGCACCAATAGTAATTTAGTGCCTTGCCGCGTATGCGCTCGTACTTTTTCCGATACTGGTTTACGTCATGTTCGCTTTTATAGCGGTTCTTGCTCCCGCATTGCCTCCATACTTTTTTCTCCATAGCTGCGCCTCCAATCTCATGCGATATAGATCACGACAGTTACAAGTTTTTCAGCATTCAGACACGTATTTATCATAACATTTTCTGACATTTTCGTCAATTGTCTGATTTTTTCAAGATAATTACAAAATAGCTTCAGGATCGATTCCCCGGTCGTTTATCATATATCGGTACAGGCACTTCATCGTCGCGTTGGCTTTTGGAATGACAAGGCGGCGCTGCGCCTTTTGGTCTTTTGTCTCTTCTTTTGGCAAATGGCTTTCATGCCTTGTTTGCGTTCCTTCGGTCATCCCCTGATCCCGCAGGAGGTACGCCACCGCCTCCTGAAAGCTCATGTCCAGAAACGCCTCG
>JAFPRF010000046.1 GCA_017400965.1 Lachnospiraceae bacterium | reverse complement strand
GGCGCGGATGATCTCCAGCTCCCTCTCCGAATACCCAGACGCATCGAATCCGTTTCCAAGGCCCTGCCCTGCGCCCTTGGCTAACGACTCCAGGATCTTTTCCTCCATGACGCCAGTCCCCTGGGCAACAGACTTGATCATCTGCTTTAGGTGCTCGGGCGTGTGATTCTTGATCAAATACCCCTTCGCGCCATTCTGCAAGGCCTTTTGCACCAGCACGTCATCATCAAAGGTCGTAAGGATCAATACCTTCCCCAGATTCTTTTCCACGATCAGCTTGGTCGCCTCGATCCCGTCCATCTCCGGCATCTGGATGTCCATGAGGATCACGTCCGGGTGTTTTTCCTCCGCGAGCCGCACGGCTTCCCGCCCGTTCGCGGCGCACCCCAACACCTCAAAATCCTCGTCCACCTCGAGAATGATCTTCATCCCATCCCGCACGAAATCACTGTCGTCTGCTATAATTACCTTTATCTTTTCCATTCAAAATCTCCTTAAAACGGCAACAACATGTTCACCGTAAATCCCGCCTGGGTCTCAAACCCAATGGTTCCGCCTGCCTCCCGGACTCTCCGCCGCATGCCGGCGATCCCCATGCCTTCCTTGATCTCGCTGCACCCTTTTCCGTCATCCGTGATCGTGCAGCGGATCATCTGATTCAGCACGACGATCTTAATGCCGATCTGCTTACACTTCGCGTATTTCATGGCATTGGTCACGGCCTCGAAGGCATTGTCCAAAAGCACTTCCCAAGCCTTCTCTGGAACGAGCGAGATATCGCCCTCCGTCTCCAGCTCCGCCTTTACGCCCTTTTCATTACAGTCCTCGCAGAGCTTATAGAGCTGCAAGAGCGCAAGCTCCTTTTTCTCCGGCCGCTCCTTGCGCAGGATCGCGCGGATCTCATCCATGGAGACGCGCAGCTGATCGATCACCGCTTGGATCATGGCCCCAGACTTCTCCGGATCCTTTTTCATCAAGACCTTAATGGCCTCGAGCTGATAGATCGACCCGTTGATGCCGTGCCCGAGCTTATCATGCAAGGTCTGCGAAAGCCTTGCGCGGTCCTCCAATATCTGATTTTCTGACTTTAGCAGGTTTTGCTGAAGCTGGATCTTCGTCTCATATTCCTTCTCGGTCATGTCCTTTTTCAGGCGCTGTTCCAGCAGAGTATCCTCCATCGTCTGCTTCCGATAAAAGCGCACGATGAAATCATGCTGATAGTAGCAGACCATGAGGAGCAACATGACAATGCACCGCTCTGGCAGCTCCATGGGCGCCTGCCTAGCCACCAGAAGGAACGGAAAGGCGTAGAAAAACGGCGCGATCTCGAACTGATTCCTAAGGAAGGACAAAATCTCATAAACAATAAAGTACAGGAGCAGGAAATACGAGTCCCCGCCGAGCAGATTCATTAAGATTGCGCAGGCGCCGCTGGCCAGTAAAAACACTGCCTTCTTCCAACCTTCCACCAGCTCCTTACACGCGACAAACCCGATAAAAAGCGCAAGAAGCAAGAGCATCGTCACCGACACTCCTGCTTCTTCCATGCGTATGGTCATTCCGTATAGGCTAAATCCAAGCATCATCGCCATCCGGATCGCCAGAAAATAATTTTTCCTCGTATTACTGTTCAATCTTCTTCACCTTTAGTCCCACGCCGCCGAGGCTCAGGATGATGATCAAATAAGCTGTTGTAATACATAATACCACAAAATAGCCCTTTTTGTCTCCCAAAAATATCTGATCGACGCAATCCATGAACCACCTCTGAGGCATCACGTAAGAAACCGTCCTTACAAACTTCGAAGCATCATCCAGCGGGAAGTAAAGGCCTGCCAGCATGCAGGATAAGGACCAGAGCGTAAACGCCATGAAGTTCGCGCTCATCACGTCGCCGCTCAGGATCCCAAGGAGCAGGCTCAAGGAATTGAAGATCAGGCCCATGAGAAATACCAGGCCAAGGAATGCTACCCTGCTCATGCCGATCTGCTCTTTCCCGATAAAGAGCGTAAGTACCGCCAGCACGCCCGTGATCATCAGGGACACGATCATAGATACGATAAATTTCGATGCAAAGTACTTCAGGTTACTGGTGCCCGTGAGTTGGATCCTCGTCAGCACCTTGTGTTTTTCTTCCTCGATGGTCGTGTGCGCCACGATCACGCCGCAGAATACAAAGCAAAGGGTAAGGAACGAGAAGGAGTACCCCACGTGAGCTTTGTGATTCACCTGATCCTTGGTCAGCGTCGCAGACCCCTTTCTCGCCATGGAGCGCAGGGTCTTCTCCGGATCCTCCGCATGGAACTGCGCCATCTCGCCTGCGAGTTCGTCCCCCTCTTTTCCAGTGAGCCCCGCCATGGTCTTCACCTCGCCCAAAAAGCCCTTGACCTCGCG
>JAFPRF010000045.1 GCA_017400965.1 Lachnospiraceae bacterium | reverse complement strand
GCGCTTTTCTTCCAATTCCTTCTGGAATTCTAATATCTTTTCCTGCGTCTGCTTCTCGAGAGCTTCGCTCTTTTGCAGCTCATCTGCAACCGCTTCCTTGCCCTCGTTCATCTCGAGCACTTGCTTCTCCAGATCAGCGACTTCACGGCGAAGGTCCTGAACGCCTTCCTCTTCCTCCTCCATACGCTCTCTGGACTGTGCAATGCTAAGGCGCGCTGTATTCTGTTCGATTGATTTCTTTTGGATCTCCGTGCGCAGATTCTCCAGTTCCAGACGCAGTGCATTTCTGCGCGTCTTGGTATCTTCGATGTCCTGCCCGATCTTCTCTACCAGCGTAAGGAGCTCTTTCGTCTTCTTTTCCAGATCCTCGAGCTCTCTGCGTCGACCGAGCAGATTACTGTTATTCTTAAACGCACCACCACTAATGGCACCGCCGGGCACGAGCAGCTCGCCCTCCAGCGTTACCATACGGATGCCATACTGATACTTTCTCGCGATCTTTACGGCATTATCCACGTTGTCAACGACAACGATCCTGCCGAGCATGGCCTTCGCCACGTCCTTATACTTTGCGTCAACGTGCACAAGCTCATCCGCCATGCCGATGACGCCTTTTTCCTTCAGGGATTCGGGATTCTTAAACTCCTGCGGATCCTTGATGCTAGTTAGGGGAAGGAAGGTCACGCGTCCGAAGCGTCCGTCCTTTAGGAACCGGATCATCTTCTTTGCGGTCTCTTCATTGTCGGTCACGACATTCTGAATGTTACCGCCCAGGGCCGTCTCAATGGCAACCTCGAATTCTTGATCCACCTTGATGATGTCGGCAACGACGCCAATAATGCCCTTTTCCTTCTCCTTTTGCTCCATGACCTTCTTCACGGAGCCGCCGTAGCCTTCATAGCGCTCAGTCAGGTTCGAAAGGGCCTCTAACTTCGACTTCTGCTGATGATAGCTTTGCTGCGTTTCACGAAGCTTTGCGTCCTTATCGCCAAGGCTCTGACGAATGGTCTGGAGCTCGGCTTCCTTCGAGGAAACCTGCTCGTTCATGCCCTTGATCTCTTTGGTCAGGCTCTCGAAGGTCTCCTCCAACTTATGGAGGGTCTCTGTTCGAGACTGTTCATCCGACTTTGCGCGCAGAAGCTTGGAATTCAGCTCTGCCTTACGGATGCCCACCTGCTCCATCATGGTATCAAAACGCCCCAGACGGGACTTGATCGAAGCCCGTTGGTTTAGTTCATTCATGATCGTATTCTTGCCGTCCTCGATCGCGCCATTGAGCTCCTCAATGCGATTCTGTACGGCCTCGAGATCTTTTCTCATGGACTGCGCGGTTGCAGCCAGTTCCTCCACCTTTGCATCGGTATCGGACTTATCATTCAGGATATCCTGCTTTTCCTGCTCATGCGCTTTGATCTCGTTTTCCAGCGTTTCCTTACGGGAACTTAAGTGCGCTTCGCTCGCCTGGGCTGAGTTGATCTGCTCGTTCAAGACGCCAATTTCACCCTCGAGTCTTTCCCTGTAAAGACCAGCCTCGCCAAGGATCTTTCTTGCCTCTTCGATAGCAGCGTCGAGGCTCTCAATCTCCTCCTGAATGCTCTCGTATTCCGCCTTGATGCCCTGATACTCATTGGTGCTGTCATTCAGTTCATTCTCCGCGAGACGCCACTTCGAAGTTACGTCATCCAGGTTCTTTTTAAGGCGCTTATGCTCGAGCAGGAATACATTGATGTCCAAAGTCTTCAAGGCTTCCTTGTGCTTTAAGTAAATTTTCGCCGTCTCGGCCTGCTTTTCCAAAGGCCCAACCTGCTTTTCGAGCTCAGCTAAAATGTCACTGACACGAACGAGATTTTGCTTCTCGCTCTCCATCTTCATGATGGCAGCAGTCTTTCTGCGCTTGAATTTTACGATACCGGCAGCCTCGTCAAAGAGCTCACGGCGTTCTTCGGGCTTACCGCTCAAAATCTTATCGATCTGGCCCTGACCAATGATGGAATAGCCCTCTTTACCGATACCCGTATCGTAAAAGAGCTCGTTTACGTCCTTCAGCCTGCAGACCGTGCCGTTCAAAAGATATTCACTCTCACCCGAGCGATAGAGTCTTCTCGCTACCGTAACTTCATCGTAATCAATGGCCAGCTGATGGTCCGAATTATCTAGAGTGATCGCTACGTAAGCGTAGCTTAAGGGTTTTCTCAGCTCCGTACCAGAGAAGATGACGTCCTGCATGCTGGCGCCGCGGAGCTGCTTGATTCTCTGTTCACCGAGCACCCAACGCACTGCATCTGCGACGTTACTCTTACCGCTTCCGTTAGGTCCAACGATGCCGGTAATGCCGTTGTGGAACTGGAAAACGATCTTATTTGCAAAGGACTTAAAGCCCTGTACCTCAATGCTTTTTAAATACATATCCCTTTTCCCTCAGTTTCAAAAGCGCCTGATAAGCAGCTTGCTGCTCCGCCGCCTTTTTAGTCTTTCCAATGCCTTCCCCAAGGACCTCCTTATTTAGGCGCACCTTGACTTGGAAGGACTTATTATGCTCGGGACCGCTCTCACCCACGAGCTCATAGGCAACCTCCGACTTGAAATGCCCCTGCACGAGCTCCTGCAGATTGCTTTTTGAGTCGTAAAACAGCTGCTTATTCTCTAAATCATTTAAGATAAAGCGATCAATGAACTTCTTTGCTTCCTCCATCCCGCTGTCGAGATAGATGGCGCCGATCATGGCCTCCATGCCATCCGCGATGATACTGTCGCGGTTCCGTCCGCCGGTACTCTCCTCGCCGCGGCCAAGGCGCATGAATTTCCCAAGCTCCAAATCCTTTGCGCAAAAAGCCAGGGAAGGCTCGCAGACCATGGAAGCGCGTCGCTTCGTGAGTTCTCCTTCGGGCAAGTTCTTTTGCGTCCGAAAAAGGAATTCACTAGAAACGAGCTCCAGCACGGCATCGCCTAAGAACTCAATGCGTTCGTAGTCTTCCGTCTTTTCATTTTTCTGTTCATTGATGTAGGAGCTATGCGTCAGCGCCTGTGCAAGCAGGGCTTTATTCCGAAAATGATAGGAAATACGCTCTTCCAATTGCTCCATCGAATATTCCATGTTATTGCCTCCCAGCATCCAGCTCCTGTGTCAGCTTCCAAAGCTGCCCAACCGTTCGGATCTTCTCTGCCTTTGCAGGACTGACTTCGATGCCTAATTCTTCTTCCAAGGTGATCATGATCTGAAATACGTCTAGCGAATCTGCGCCCAAGTCCTTAAGGTTTGCTTCTTCCTTCACCTTACTAGAATCGAGATTTAGCTGCGCCGCAATGATTTCCACTAATCTTTCGTAGGTCATTTCATCGTTCCTCTTACTGTACGCTTTTGGGTCCGATCTTTTCTGCGATCTTTTCGTTGATGCGCTGTTCCTTAAAAGCGATGCACTGCAGTACGGAGTTCTTGATCTCGATGGCCTTACTGCTTCCATGGGTCTTTACCACAAGACCATTCAGGCCAAGCATGGGAGCGCCGCCGTATGCTTCCAGGTCAAAGCTCTTTAGGGTCTTTTTCAGTGCTGGCTTGATCATCAGTGCGCCAATCTTGCTCTTCAGGCTGCTCATGAGACCCGTCTTGATCATCTTGATCATGGTAAGACCCACGCCCTCGAAGGTTTTCAGAAGGACATTACCAACGAACGCCTCACAAACTACAACATCTACGGCACCCGCAGGCACGTCGCGCGCTTCCACGCTGCCAACGAAGTTGATGTCCTTACATTCCTTGAGCAGAGGGAAGGTTTCT
>JAFPRF010000335.1 GCA_017400965.1 Lachnospiraceae bacterium | reverse complement strand
GAAGAGGCAGTGCAGAACTACTTGGAAGAGCATGAAATCTCGATTCCCGTGCGCCTGCTTCGCAATGACGAGAACTATGGCCTCGGCGGTTCCCATAAGGTGGCTTTTCAGTATGCCGTTGACAATGGCTTTGATTACGTGATCGTTTTACATGGCGATGATCAGGGCGACATCGCGAACATCCTGCCTTATCTGAAGAAGAAAACCTATCGTAAATACGATTGCTTCCTTGGCGCGAGATTTATGCGCGGATCGAAACTGCAGGGGTACTCTAAGTTCCGCACCTTTGGCAATTTAGTTTATGACATCTTGTTTTCCTTTGGATGTTGGGAGAAGATTTATGACCTGGGTTCAGGCCTGAACATGTATAAAACATCCATCCTGAAGGACCGATTTTATGAGAAATATACGGACAATCTGATGTTCAATTGTTGCATGCTGTTTGGCTCCTCTTATTACAAGCATAAGACGAGGTTTTTCCCTATCGTATGGCGAGAGGATGATCAGGTATCGAACGTGAAGATGATGAGTCAGGCGACGAAGACCTTGAAGTTGCTTGCAGATTATACCTTCCACAAGAAGGACTTTGTGGAGGCGGAGCATCGAGACAAGATCGTAGACAGTTACACGGCGAAGGTCATCTTCGAGAAGGAGTAGCGCTTGAAAAAGTTATTGATCCAGGCCGTGAAATTTGTTGGCCTGTCCGGCATCGGCTGGATTTTGGACTTTACCACCTATACGATCCTCGGCTTTTTCTCCGAGAATCTGACGCTGAACAATTTCATCAGCTCATGGGTGGGCGTGACGTTTGTCTTCATCTTTGCAACAAGAAAGGTATTTCAAAATAGCAGTAAGATACCGCTGAAAATGAAATACCTCATATACCTTGCTTATCAATTTTTACTGATCTTTTTGATCTCAAAGCTCCTCGGGCACGTGAATGAATTCATCGTAAGCCACTTTACTTGGGAGATTGTAGTCAAGTTCGCACCGACCATATCGAAGATCGTCGTGACGCCAGTGACCATGGTGCTCAATTTCTTCGTCATGAAGGGCATGATCGAAAAGATTTAAATTACTCTAAAATGACGAGAGGAATTTGCCGCTCATCGCGGACCTTTCTGCCAGCCTTTTCGGCGGCAATACATTCATAAATACTGCCGCGGCGCAGGTCGCGGGACAGAAGTGCAAAGGCGCTGGGGGAGAGTTCTTCCCCGGCGTCTGCTAGTTTGGTGATCAGCGGGATGGAGCTCTTTTTCTTGATCTCGGAAAGGAGAGGCGTTGCCTCTTTGCGGAAACCTAAGACGCGGGCATAAGGAATCAGGCCTTCTTCGCCGAATTCCAAAAGCTCGCTCTTTTTTTCGTTGAGCAGGATATGGAGAAGGCATCTACTAATGCGCGTATAAGTCAGGTTCTTTGTCTTTAAGAAATCGCAGAAGGAAGTATAACCCTCGTATTCGTTCAAATGATTCTGAATGCGGTCGGAAAGCTCCTTCGGTACGTCGGCATAGGCCTCGTAGCCATCCTCACGCTCCATGAGAAGCTTATAGAGGAGCATGTGGGAGAAATCCTCAAGTGTAATGAGAGGCGTCTCCTGAAGGCTTTCACGCATCGTCTGGTAAGCTTTCTTTGGCATCTGAGATGCGATCACGGAAAGATCAGTACCCGCCATGAGCGCCTCGCGGATGGCCATGGCAGAGCAGTTGTCCGCACCAAACAGGCGGTCATGATAGCTTGCACCAGCACGCTGGATGGTATGAACCTTCATCTTGCTGCCAAGCTTTAGGAGCGCCTTACAATACTCGATGCCGAGAATATTATTTGGGGATGCCAAAACGGCCTCATGACGGGCGAGCTGAGGGGCATAATCCATCAGCGCACGGTTTCTCGAAGCGGGATAGGAGTGACCTGCTGCAAGGCCGCTCTTTAAATCTTTGACGAAGGCATCCGGCTCCTCGAGCAGAATCTGCGCAAAGCTGTCAAGGATCCGCGCGTCACCGCATTCGCTGCCAAAGCAGAGATGATCCACAACGCCGAGCTGATGCAAAATGGAAACGCCGCCATGGGCAAAGTATTCCGCGCTGGCCGCACTGTGGGAGATGGGCAGCTCGATCACGAGATCTGCGCCGTTCTCCAAAGCCATTTTTGCCCGGGTAAATTTATCTAGTATGGAGGGCTCGCCGCGCTGGGTAAAATTGCTGCCTAAGACGACGATAACGTAATCCGCATTCGTTGCCGCGCGGCACTGATCCAGCTGGTATTTATGGCCATTATGAAAGGGATTATATTCAGCGATGATGCCGTTGACGATCATGTTGTTCTCCTCATAAGTTCGTGAAAAAAATAACGGTACGTTTCCCAAAAGATACAAGGAAACGGGCTCTTTTGGCTTGTTTTGAAAAAGTATCTTTAGTATAATATACGCAGAGAAATTTGTAAACGATTCAAGGAAAAAGTACATGAGAAAGGAGACACTATGTCATACATTGATAAGATCAAGGAACGCGCGAAACTCGATAAGAAAACGATCGTATTGCCGGAGTCGAATGATAAGAGAACGCTGATCGCAGCGGCAAAGATCATGGAGGAAGGTATCGCTGACATTATCATGATCGGCAGCGAAGAGAAGATCATGGACGGCGCAGGTTGGCTGGAGGTCGATCTTTCCGGCATTAAGGTGGTTGATCCCGCGAAGTGCGAGAAACTTGATTTTTACGTAAACCTTTTATATGAGACTCGTAAGGCGAAGGGCATGACCCCTGAGAAAGCAAGAGAGATTTTGTTAAACGACTATCTGACCTTCGGTATCGTTATGGTAAAGGCGAATGACGCGGATGGCATGGTAGCAGGCGCTTGCCACTCCACGGCTGACACGCTTCGTCCCGCACTGCAGATCTTAAAGACTGCCCCTGGCGTAAAGCTCGTGAGCGCATTCTTCGTTATGGATACGCAGTTCAAGGATCAGGGCGAGAACGGAACCTTCGTATTTGCAGACTGCGGTCTGAACCAGGATCCTTCCGCGGAAGATTTGGCAGCGATCGCTGACAGCTCCGCGAGAAGCTTTAGACTTCTTGTTGGTCCCAGACCTGTCATTGCCATGCTGAGCCATTCCACGAAGGGCAGTGCAAAGCATGCACTTGTTGATAAGGTGGTTGAAGCAACGAGAATCGCACATGAGCAGTATCCTCAGCTGTTACTCGATGGAGAACTCCAGCTCGATGCGGCACTGGTTCCCAGCGTTGCGAAGTCCAAGGCACCTGGTTCCTCCATCGGCGGCAAGGCGAATGTCCTCATCTTCCCGAATTTGGATGCAGGTAACATCGGATATAAGCTGGTACAGAGACTTGGCGGCGCTGAGGCCTATGGTCCCATGCTGCAGGGTATCGCAAAGCCCGTAAACGATCTGTCCAGAGGCTGCTCTTGGCAGGATATCGTCGGCGTTGTCGCGCTGACCGCCGTTCAGGCACAGGTGTTGTAAAAGCTAAAACATAAAGGAGATTTGATAGAGATGAACATTTTGGTAATTAACTGTGGAAGTTCTTCACTGAAGTTTCAGTTGATCAACTCTGACTCAGAGCAGTGTATTGCGAAGGGTCTGTGCGAGAGAATTGGAATCGACGGAAG
>JAFPRF010000334.1 GCA_017400965.1 Lachnospiraceae bacterium | reverse complement strand
GGTGTACTTGGAAGGATCTGCGGAATAGATCTCCTTTGCGGCAGCGGTCACGCTGGTATAACCATCAATGTCGCCTGCCTGCATGGCATTTAACTTGGTCTCGTCATCCTGCATGTAGTAGAATACGGCGCCGTCGAGCTTTACTTCGCCGTTCCAATAGGACGCGTTCTTAACAACTTCCACGGTACCCTCGGTCTCAAAGGACTTTACGACAAAGGGACCTGTGCAAACAGGTGCATTGTCAAAATCCGTCGTACCGTCAAGATCCATAATGCCAAGCTCAGGAGAAGTCAGATCGGTAAGCATCGTCGGATAAATCTCCGGCGTCGTAATCTTTAAGGTCTTCTCGCCGTCTGCGGCATAGGTAAAATCTGCAAGGTATGCAAATCTCTCGTTCTCCTTGGCAATGCGCTCGAAGTTGCGCTTCACCATGTCAGCGGTCAGCGCCGTGCCGTTAGAAAATTTTGCGTCAGCCAGCTGGATGGTCCAAGTCTTTCCGTCATCACTTACGGAGTACTCCTTTGCAAGGAGGGGCTTGATCGACAGATCATCGCCAACGCGGAACAAGGTCTCTGACACACCGTAAATGGAGGTGTACCATCCAAAGTAATCCTTATGTACGTCAAGGCTAGTATAGCAGAAGCTCTCTGCCAGCTTAATGATCTTCGGTTCGCCGCTTTTGCCCTGACCGGATGCGTTAGATTCCTTCGCATCATTTCCGCACGCCGCCATGCAAAGGATCATGCAACATACCAGTGCCAATGAGAGTATTTTCTTAAGCTTTTTCATTTCTGTTTTTCCTCTATCTCAAGTGCATTTTTCGCTTTTGCCGTTCCCCAAACTGCCCTTACTTCTTTACTGCTCTCAGCATGTAAAGCGGCGTTGCGCCGTAGGCAACCTTCTCCTTTTCGCTCCAAAGCTCACCCGTTACGTTCCTGTCAAAAGAGAGGTCCTTAAAGGGGAGCTGACGGAGCACGCCAAGGTCAAAATCCGGACGGATCGCACTGCCAAAAACCTTATATTCTTCCAGGTCAAGGTCACTGTCAATGTACTCGTAGGAGCCATCATAGGTAAATCCGCTCCCGTATTTTTCCAGGCATTCTCTCTCCCGCCGGATGGCTTCCTCGCGAACGGGTCCCGGCTGATAAGGCAGATGCCAGTTGGCATCAAAGATGAGCAGCACGCCGCCTGGCTTTAGCACGCGGTTCCATTCACCATAAACTTTCAGGTGCTCTCGGATCGTATGCGTGACATTGCGGGAGATCACGAGATCAAAGGTATTGTCCTCAAAGGGCAGCGCCCCAAAGTCTCCCTCGAGAAACTGCGGCGTAACGCCCAGCGCTTTCGCATTTGTACGCGCGTGTGACAACATGTTTTCGGAACCATCGATCCCCGTAACGTCATGCCCCGCCTGCGAAAGAACCACGGAAAAGAACCCTGGGCCACATCCTGCATCCAGAATGCGCAGAGGGTTCTGCTTCGGAGCATTCGCCTCGATCAAGGACACCCACTTTGCGGGCCTGTCCGTACCCAGCTCTTCGCATACGTACTTGTTATAGTTCGCAGCGCGAATGCTCCATGTTTCATTGATTTGTTCCTGTGTTAACATCTACTTTTGCCTCTGGTCTAAACGCCTTCAGGCATATGACTGTCTTCTGACAGTGACTTCGCTTCCCACAAACTGATTCCCTGCTCCCTTGCGATTCTGGCAAGGTCTTCGAACTCAAGCTTTTCCCGCTGAACGCCGTAACCCTTTGACGTTTTGCGATGAATGGTTCCTTGTGACGTCTCCGTGACGTCCATCTTTCTGTCAAGCACATAGCGCTTCATGGCACATTCCCTGATCCCGATCGTGGTCGTATGCTTGAAAATGGTCTCCACGATACGCTCCTTCGCATCCTCCGTGCAGAGCACGCGCAATAAGATGCCGGGGCGATTCTTCTTCATGCCAATGGGAACTGTATAGACGTCCCTCGCGCCTGCTTCAAACAAGCGCTCCATGGCAAAGCCCATTTCCTCACCGGTCATGTCATCCACGTTACAGCTCAGTTCAAACACATCCTCGGATTTGCTTTCCATTTCTCCGAGCATGACCCTGACGCAATTTGCCGCTTCGAAATCCTTCTTTCCCATGCCATAGCCGATGCGCTGAACACGCATGATCGGCATGGAACCAAAGCTCGTTGCAAAGTGCTTAAGGAGCGCCGCCCCCGTCGGCGTACAGAGCTCTCCGCGAATGGCTCCGCCGTAGATCGGCGCATCCTTCAGGATGTACGCCGTCGCCGGTGCAGGCACTGGCAAAATGCCGTGTGCGCAATGCACCTGCCCGCTTCCTACGTGGATCGGTGAAACCACAATGTTATCTGGTGCTATTTTATGGATCAACAGACTCACCGCCGCAACGTCGGCGATGGCGTCCATAGTGCCCACTTCATGAAAATGTATTTCCGTCACGGGCTTTCCGTGCGCGTGGCTCTCGGCCTCCGCGATCAGCCCGTAAACCGCCATCACGTCATCCTGCACCTTCGCGGGTAACTTCATGTGATCCCGAACAATGTGCTCTATGTCATGCAAGGAGGTGTGGTGATGGTGGTGGTGATCATGGTCGTGATCGTGATGCTCGTGGTCATGGTCATGATGATGGTGCTCGTGATCATGTTCATGATGATGATCGTGGCTCTCTTCTTCCTCGCCATGCACGGTCACGGTCATATGGGTTCCCGTGATCCCACATTTCACGGATGTTTCCTTTCGAAATTCCACGCCTGGGATCTGCAGTGCATTCAGCTCATCCACAAATCCGTCCGGATCCGGAAGGAGCTCTAACAGTGCTGCCGTCAACATGTCCCCTGCGGCGCCCATGCCGCAATCGAAATACAAAGTCTTCATTGGCTTCCTCCCTTCGGATGATTGATCATACTAGCGAGATACCCCGCGCCAAACCCATTGTCAATGTTTACGACCGAAACGCCGCTGGCACAGGAATTCAGCATGGATAACAGCGCTGACAAACCGTGGAACGATGCGCCATAGCCGACGCTCGTTGGCACTGCGATCACCGGACAGTCTGCGAGGCCGCCGATCACACTGGCGAGTGCACCCTCCATTCCTGCGATGGCGATGATCACGTTGGCATTCATGATGTCGTCCAAATGCGCCAGCGTGCGATGCAGGCCAGCCACGCCGACGTCATAAAGCCGCACGACTTCATTGCCCAAAACCATGGCCGTGACCGCTGCCTCTTCCGCAACAGGCACGTCGCTGGTACCGCCCGTCGCTACAACGATCTTCCCAAGGCCGCTCGCCTTCGGGATCTCTCCGATCACGCCGCAGCGCGCCTCCTCGAAATACTGCATCGCATGCGTATTGCCCACGACCTCCGCGCTTTCTTTCGAGAGTCTCGTGATGAGGATGGTATTCTGACCATTCTTTTTCATCACGTCCGCGATCCCAATGATCTGCTCCGGCGTTTTACCGGCGCCGTAGATCACCTCAGCCGCGCCCTGGCGAAGCTTTCTGTGCATGTCTACTTTTGCATAACCGATGTCTTCAAACGGTTTTTTCTTAAGCTCCAGAAGCGCCTCCTCCACAGATACGGAGCCTTCCTTGATGCCCTCTAAAAGACCTCGAATGTCCTCGCTCATCCTCTCACCTCCAGATCCAGCGAAACCGTTACGTAATACTTCTTTAGCTCTTCTAGGATTTCCGCTCTGCGTTGCAACAGAAGCGGCCACTGTGCTTCAGGCAACTGGATCCTGGCATGCCCTTCTCTTGACCGCACGCGGAAGTCCGTAAAGCCCAGTGCAAATAAGAACCCTTCGGCCTTTTCCGTTGCCTCGAGTTTTTCTTTTGTAATGACCTCGCCTGTCGGAATGCGCGTTGCAAGGCAGGCATAGGCTGGCTTATTCCAAGTAAATAGCCCTGCTGCCTTGGAAAGCTCCCGAATCTGCGCCTTCGTCAGTCCGCACTCCCGCAGCGGTGAGCGCACGGAAAGCTCTTGCAGCGCCTTCATGCCGGGTCTGTCTCCCGCGTCATCCGAGGCGTTCGTCCCGTCGAGCAGCACCGTAAAACCATCCTCTTTCGCGGCATTCCATATCGCCCCGAAAATCCCCTGCTTGCAGTAATAGCAGCGATTCGCAGGATTCTCCTTCACTTTAGGAATCTCGAGAGCACTAATGCTTAGTACCCTGACGTCCGCTCCGACTTCTTTCGCGAGACGCATGGCATCGTCGTATTCAAACTGCGGCTGAAACTCCGCAGCTACGTAATATGCCTGAACTTCCGCCGCATATTGCTTTGCCGCATACAGCAAATACGAAGAATCCACGCCACCCGAAAATGCAATGGCCACTCTCGGATTTTCCTGAAAAAACTCTTGTAGGTTCATGTTTTCATTCCTCAGTTAAATAAAAAAAGGCGCACTGATCCCTTGGTGGATACGTGCGCCTTCTGGCCATCCTTAACAATGTTACGTTCCTCATGGGATGCGTCTGCACCCCTTTACGGCTTCCTGCCGTATTTTCATTATACAAAGTTTCCATTCTTCTGACAAGAAGCGTTTTTTGTCACGCCTGCGCCATCCTTGCCATTTCGTTTCCATAGCAGATACAATATTATTCGTGCAAAAAACAATATTCTCCATTTTCTTGCGGCGCTGCATCCTTTACACTAAAAGAGGAAATCGACATATTGCACATAGGAGAATGCATATGAAAACACTCTGGAAACTGACCAAGGAAGCTGCACGTTATAAGGGCTTGTATGTGATCGCCATTCTTTCCACCTTGGGGCTGACGCTAGTCAACCTCGCCGCTCCGAAGCTATTGTCCTCCATGACCGGCATCGTGGAATGGGGCGTCGATGAAAACTCCTTAAAGACCATCATGCAGTTGGCCGTCATGCTGCTCGGCCTCTATCTGCTTCGCGTCCTCTTTCGGTTTCTGAGTAATTATCTGGCGCACAGGGCCGCGTGGTATCTCGTTGGCGACCTGAGAAGCCGCTTGTATGATAAACTCCAATGTTTAGACTTAAGCTTCTTCCACGACAAGCAGACCGGCGACCTCATGAGCCGCGTTGTCAATGATACCAGAGACTTTGAACTGCTCTATGCGCACATGATCCCCGACATCATCACAAACCTTGTCACCTTTGTCGGCGTGCTAGTGATCCTGCTTACCATCAACTGGAAGCTGGCGCTCATCACCTGCTGCCCGATCCCGCTGATCCTCATCTCCGGCGTCATTTTTGCAAAGATCGTAAGGCCTTATTTCAAAGCTTCCCAGAAGGTCATGGGCGAGCTCAATGCACAGCTCCAGGACAGCCTCTCCGGACTGCATGAAATTCAGGCCTTCGGTCAGGAGGAATATGAAGGCGAACGCGTTCGCAAAAAGAGCTTTGAGCAGGTGGTTGCCATGTTAAGAGCCCTTCGCGCCAGCGCGATCTTCCATCCCTGCGTGGAGCTTCTCTCCTCCCTGGGTACGGTTCTGGTGGTTTTCTTTGGCGGTTACCTCGCTTACCAAGGGCAGATCAGCGTCGCAGACATTGTTGCCTTTGTTTTATATCTTGGACTTTTCTACGCGCCTGTTTCCGGCCTTGCAAACCTTTTGGAAAGCCTGCAGCAATCCCTGGCAGGTGTGGAACGTGTCACCCTGATCCTTGATACGCCCTCACGCATTCAAAACGACGCCGATGCCAAACCCTTGGAGAACGTCAAGGGAGCGCTGTGTTTTGATGACGTGACCTTCCATTATGAGAATCAGATTCCAGTGCTAAAGCATGTTTCCTTCACCTGCGAACCTGGCATGATGGTTGCACTCGTTGGACCCACGGGCGTCGGAAAGACCACGGCGACCCAGTTGATCTCCAGATTCTATGATCCCATCGAGGGCAGAATTTTGATCGACGGTCAGGACATTAAACACGTTACCCTAGAGAGTCTTCGCCACAACATCTCTCCCGTATTGCAGGACACCTTCCTGTTCAACGGAACGATCGCGGAAAATATCGGCTATGCCCGCCCGGATGCCACCATGGAAGAAATTGAAGCCGCCGCAAAGGCAGCCAACATCCATGAGGACATCCTGCACATGCCCGACAAGTACGAAACGCAGGTCGGTGAGCGCGGCCTTCGACTTTCCGGAGGACAAAAACAGCGCGTAGCCATCGCCCGCGCCATTTTAAGAAACAGTCCCATTATTGTACTGGATGAAGCCACCGCATCCGTCGACGTTCGCACGGAGCAGCAGATCCAAAAGGCCATCGGTGAGCTCGCCGGAAAGCGCACGATCATTGCCATCGCGCATCGCCTCTCCACCATCATGAACGCGGATCTGATCCTTGTCATTCATGACGGTGAGATCGCAGAAAGCGGCACGCACGCCGAGCTGATGGAGAAAAAGGGGATTTACTACAACATGCAAAAGGCACAGCTCGCCAACTGATCATCCCCAAAAACCAAAGAGAATATATTTCTCGACCATGGCTACAACAGCCAGCGCCAATAAGATCACGTACGGGATTTTCCATAGTTTATGAAACATTGCTTCATAGACTATGGGCCCGTATTTTTTTACGTACTTTCGCCCAAGCAGGTGTACCATGTGCTTAAAGGATGCTGCTCCCACGATCATGATGGTTGCTGCCGGGAACAATAGCCATTCATAGGAAATGCCCGCGGCAGACACAAGGATGAATATGGAAAATAGGAACAGCACGCTTTGCTGAATGAACCGCCCCACTCTGCCAAGACGGATTTTCATCATGAACTCCTCGTAGTCCTTCATGATCGGATTCTTGTCATTCTTCAGCACGTCTTCGTACACGCCGATGGCGCGCCGAGTACTTATCACCATAACGCGATTGCCAGGGATCGCGCGCGCATAACAATAATCCGCCTTGATCCTATGCTCCGCAAACTGCCCCTCCTTCGTGCGTTCCAAAAGACGAACTTTTCGTTTGTTGACAAAGGGAATCTTCGGGCTTACCTTAACAAGGATCGCTTCCCTTGCCGAAGTATTTCCATAAATAATCGGTCCCTTGAGTCTTCGCCTTTTCTTGTCGTCCGGAACAATCTCCTCTTCTGCCTCTACGGGTTCCACGTCAGCTTCCGCCTCGCCCGTGCTCTCCCGATAAATGCGATAGATGGACTGCGCCACGTAACCGCCAGTGACTTCCGCCGCCACGGAGCTGCCAAAGATGCGAGGATCCACATAATCGCCGATGGTCTCTGAAGATTTTTTATTCAGGAAGAAATTCTCGATCGCCTGTCTTTGATCCGAGGAGACGCGAAATTCGTTCCATTTCAGTTCATATGCCACTTTTTTAATGTCGGCGGGATATCGCTTTTCAAAGGCTTCCCAAGCCAGCAACGTATATGCGTTATTTTGACTGATCGCCTTATTGGAATAATTGTCCTTTGCAACTGCAACGTCCTTTTTCGTGTAGGAATAAAACGGCCCTTTCCATCGTTTCGCCAATGCGATAAGTAGTAAGACAATGCCGACGATCACGTACATAATCGTTCGCCATTCCTTTGCCGTATAGAAATACCACTCCAGATTTCCAAATACGCCGCCACGCAGCATCGCATCTTTATCATTGTACAGGTTGCGGTAAAAGAACTTATACTTACCGCCCTCGGCGGTATACAGATAGCCCCACACTCTAGATTCCATTTTCGCACATTTTTTTGCATAGGCCAAACTGTTTGTACCCAATATGTCTATGGCTTCCACATACACGGATTTCGTAGTTCCGTCATAGTCTATGAGGCATCGTACCCAGTTAATGGGAATAATGGTGTGTTCTCTTTTTACGTGGTATGAGGAATCCGCATAATCATCGATCGTCGCTGAATAGTATCCCTCGTATTTCAAGTCCTTATACATTGGCATGTGAAAGCTTACGTTGAGGAGGATCGAACAAGATAAAATCTCCGAGACGAGCACCCACTTGATCAGCAACGTCATGTCTAAGGATTTTCCTATCCACGCCCAAAATGATTTCAATTTCTTTATCATGATAATGCTCTCTTTCCGTCAAATATTACACAAGTCCAAAGAATCCAAAGTTTAGGAACCGCAGCCACGTAGTGATCATAAAAATGGCGCCGAGGAACGCATACCAGATCTCTCCGAGCTCATAATACCAGCTCTTCGCAAAGTCCTCTCCGAAATACGCGAGGTATTTTCGGCTGGATGCTTGATAGAGATGACCATACATCCGAATGATCAACAGTGCAATGATCATGGCCGGAAGAAGCGGCCAGTCCACGGTACTGTACCAAAAGACAACGCTGACCGCAAAGCATGCGAAAAAGAGAATCACGTGCGTGATGCTACAGGCCTTTTTACTTAGGGGCTTTAGCTGATAATCATCATAGGGGTTCTTGTCAATGCTGTCCTGATACATGCGATAAGCCGTCTGCGTAAGCGCCGCGCCCGTCGCATTCATCATGGCATAGTCTCCGTACGAAAGCTGCTTTGCGTAACCTACGTCATTCTTTGAAGCGCCTTCCTTGGCTTTCTTCTTGGAAAACTTATCAAAACGAATGATCACGTGCAACAAGATCAAACTGATTCCCGCCGCAAAATAAAACAAAACCCGGTAAAAATAAGTTTCCTCGCGAGTCCTCAGGACATGTGCCATAACCTTACGCCAAAAAAGCTTCGAGGCACTGTCCATCTTACAGGAAAAATACATGTTTTTCCTGTTTTGAGTACTGTACAGGGTACCCGTAACATATTTCTTTTCCTTGGCGTATTTCTCCGCCATTTGCTTGTCGTTCTCACCGATCACGTCGACCGCATCCGCCGTAAACCGATAGGTCTGCCCGTCGATAAATACCGCGCATTCGAGCCGATACGTCTTTTCCCGGTACGAAAGCTGCCAAAACTCCTCACACTTTAGGATCCATACCTTCTGCGTCCCCTCACTACGCAACCCAACATACCGCAACAGCCCGTCATTCTGCTGTTCATCCTGCGCCCAAAAACAGAGCATCATCATAAAGGTAAGAAGCTCGGCATACAATATCCAAGAAACCAATACAAAATCAAACGACCGCAATAGCTTTTTTACTTTATTCATGCAGTGTCTCCTGATGAAGAGCTTCCCCTATCTTTTCCATGCTTTCTCGCTCCTTCACGATCTGATAAGCATTTATCACAATATTTCATCTTTTTTACATTATAACCCCTTTCATATTTTTTTATCAAGGGTGTTATAAGGGGTTATAATGTGGTCAAGAAAAAGAGCCTTGGACTGGTCATCCAAAGCTCTTTTCATTGTCTTGTTCTAATACCCTTGATCTACGATTCTCCACTCGCCATCCTCGGTGCAACCAAGAATCCAACTCCAATTTTCATATTCTTCATCAGCATTGAACGAGCCCCAATCCATCGCATCCGTCGGCGTATGGAAATCGCCTAGAAACAATGCACTCTTAACAAAAGTGACGCCCCACCCTTTCGCCTGAGCTCGCTCATTGATTCTCGCTAGCATTTCCTCGCTTTCACCCGTTAGGTCATAACGAAGGTTATGGAGCGTGACGCCTTGCCAGTTGTTTACGACCTCTAGGATCAAGGAGATTGCAGCAATTTCATCTGCACCCGTTAGATAGCGCCCCGTTGCAAATCTGGCCTGTTGTTCCTCCACGGATAACTGTCTGGAGGCATCAAGGTCAAGGATCATATCACGAAATCTTTCTGCGATTTCGTTCCCATATTCCTCCGAAAGCTTCTTTCGCAAAAAGGCACCTCGCAGATAGCGATATAATTCCTCACCGCCTTCAACTTGATAAAAGTAGGGATCTTTTCTTACATAGTCCGGAGAGTTTAAGTAAAACTTCTTCTCCAACATACCTTTTCCAGAAATCTGAATCAAATATCCCCATCCAATATATCCCAAAGAAATCTTGCCACGTTGAAATGACATGTCGTTGACATAACCTATGATTTTCTCTATTTCATCGCGGTCGGTCACAAGGATCATCTCGCCCGTTGAGCCGCTCCGAAGCGTGATCGTTTCCACGCGCTTGGCATCACAGGAAAGAGACATGCCAGGATTGGTCAGAAAACAAATTGCCACTCCGGCGATGACCAAAATGGATGCCAACAGAATCCATAGTGTCGGCTTTTTATGATTCAAGATGCTTTTTACGCGGCTCTTCACGCCGATCTCACCAAAGGCAAGCGGATATGCAAAGACATACTGCTGATGCATGCTACTAGTCACGAGTGCATTTGCATAAGCTTTTTTCTCTGACATTTCAAAGTTCCTAATCACCCTTTCGTCGCAGGCCTTTTCGAGATCTCTCGCAAATAAAATCCAAGAAACCCAAACCAACGGATGAAACCAATAGACGGAAAGAAACAGAAATCCCAAAAACTTCCATAGATGGTCTCCTCGTTTTACGTGTGACCTCTCATGGGCAATAATATATCTTGCATCATCCTGCGACAGCCCCGAGGGAAGATAGACCTTCGGTCTGATGATACCAAATACCATCGCCGTCTCTATATGGTCGCAATACCAAATGCCATCCTTTCCTTGCACGGCTTCATGGAGTCTCTTTCGAACTTTCACATAACCCCAAAGGCCATAGAGAAGCATTAGGCCACAACCTGTCAGCCAAAGACTTCCCGCTATGTGAACCCAAGGCTGATATATCACATCCATCCTATTCGCATCGCCTGTATTTGTTGTTACCATCTGGGTTTTTGAGGTTTCGCCACCATCCGCCGAAGTCACATCCTGTTCGTTATTTGCATTCTGAACTTCCGCCTCTTTATTGGCAGTTGCCTCTATGGCCTGCGTACCCTGAAACCAATGCATTTCCGTTATGTTGACGTAGGGCATCAAACTATACTCTGAGTTTGGAAGAATCGGTAAAACCAGTCGCACCGCAACAACGCACCAAAGCAATAAGCTGACGCACTTAGGCGCATTTTTCAGAATCCATCTTGCCAGTATAACCACGAAAATCAAAAGACTGGCGGCCATACTCATGTTCAATAATGTCAGGAATATCTCTTCCATCCTACTTCCCCCGCTTAGACGCTTTCTTGTCCTCCGCTCCGTCGATCATCTTCCGAATAGCCTTGGCTTCCTTCGGAGATAATTTCGCACCATTCGTAAATGCTGCGATAAACGCAGGTAGTGACCCTCCAAACGCATTCTCAACAAACTGTCTGGATTGCAGGGAATAAAACTGATCTCTCGAGATCAAAGCACTCACCATACCTTTGTCATTGCTAAACAATCCCTTATCGCAAAGGCGTTTTATCACGGTATGCGTCGTTGTCCGTTTCCAGTTGAATTCTTGCTCCGCTAGCTTTACAAGTTCCGTAGATGTCACTGGCTCCTTCTCCCAAATCATATCCGCAAATCGACTCTCAATGACTCCTAACTGTATTTCCGACATATTTCCTTATCTCCTAATCAATTTCCCAAATATTATGAGACTACAGCTTATAGTCTATATACTACATTTTGTAGTCTGTTTTGTCAAGCAATTTCTACTTGAAAATTCAAAGTTGCTGGGTCCTTTCCTCAAAAGCAACTTCTTTCCCTATTTACTTCATATTTGTTGCTTTTTTCTTCTTGCTCAACCAAAGAAAGCAACATATACCTGCCATCACTCCTGTCATGTTGACTTTTCAGCCATGAACACACTGAATAAACAACATAATTCTCCATGCATGCCTCAACATGTTGCTTTTGCTGTCCTCATGCTTCCTGAAAGGCAACACACAGAGGCATTTATCTTGCTTCTTGTTGCTTTTTGCCACCTGTGGAAGCTCCATCGTGTCAGGCGAGGTAATTTTCGAAGGATTCTCGCCCGCTTTGCCTCCCGTGAGGGCTCCGACCTTGCTGGCGGGGCTTTACACGGAAAAATCTTGCCAGTTTTACCTCCCGTGAAGGCTCCGCTCCTTCTGGCGAGGCATTCCGCAACAAGGCGCAAAAAAAGAGTC